>NZ_JBSFNC010000195.1:0-14157 GCF_053586895.1 Amycolatopsis sp. NPDC003731
TTTTTCCCCACCCCCCGCTCTTCCGATCCCCTACAACGGCATGTTCTGCACCCCCCGCCGCTACTTGGTCTCCCGGGGCGGGTCGTGAGTGGTAAAGCGGGTTCTAACCCGCCTTACCACTCACGACGGGTCAACGCGTCGGGTCCTTGCCGTTCGGCTGGCGGGGTCCCGGACCCGGTGACCACCAGCCCGGCACCGTCTTCTCGCCGTGGACGATCGTCGGGGCGATGCCCTCGGTGAACGGCTCGATCTGCAGCAGCTGGCCCCACGACTGGCTCGGCTGGCCGATCAGATAGCTCGGCACCTCCGGCTCCTCGGCCAGCTCCTCCAGCCAGCCGATCGGGCCGCCGTTCGTCGAAGACGCCCACTGGGCTTCGTCCGCCAGGCCGCCGGCCGTGATGCGGTAGTCCGGGACCTGGGAGATGCCGTCGTGGCTGGTCACCGGCTGGACGCACGGGTACACGAACGACGCCGGCCAGTCCACGTACACCGGCTTCGAGCCGATGCGGTCCGTCAGCGTCGTGAACGTCGGGACGCGCGGCGCCGACGCCGCGATCCAGCCGTCCTCCGTCAGGTCGTTGTCCACGATGTTGATGCGGACCGCGTTCGTCTCCGGCGGCAGGTCGCGCAGGTTGATGCGGGTGTCGTTCCAGCCGCCCGTGCCCGACCCCGGCGGCAGCATGAACTGGCTGCGCAGCACCTTCACGCCGTCCGGGGTGTCGACGCCGTAGTCGAGGCTGACCGACGTCGGGCGGCGGGCCGCCCCGGCCGTCGCCACCACGATCTGGCCGTCCGCCGGCTTCTCCGTCAGCGCGTACCAGTCGCTGCGCAGCCGGCCGGCGCGCGTCTCCGGGTCGAGGTAACTCGACCACATCGGCACCTTCTCCGGGGTGAACCCGTGCGGCGGCTCGGCCAGTGGGTCCTTGTCGTCGACCGGGCGGGTGTGGAAGCCGGTCTGCACGCGGCCGTTGTCCTGGTCGGGGTTCGGCAGCGGGGACTCGGGCTCCTTGGGCTTCTCCGCGACGGTCCGCTGCTCGGCCTGCGGGTGCAGGATGCTCGTCGCCGCGTCGCGCTCGACCATGACGTGGTCGGAGAGGTTACAGCTCTTGCCGAACAGGTGCCCGACGTTCGCCGCGCCCAGGCTGTAGCTGCCGGACTGGTTGTGGATCGCCCACGCCATCGTGACGAACTCGCCCGCCGCCACCAGGCCGCAGACCACCACCAGCGACAGCGACCCGAGCCGCAGCGCGCGCAGCCGGCCTTCCTGGGGCTGGTCCGGCAGGCCCGGGCGGTGCGCGCGGACGTTCTCGACGAACGCGTATATCCCGGCGATCGCGGCCGCGACCAGCAGGATCGTCGACAGCGGGAGGCCGCCGATCGACGGGGCCACGTTCGTCCACTGGACGCCGAGGCGGGAGACGAACCAGTACGTGTTCGGCCCGGTCGCGGCCAGCGCGGCGACCACCAGCAGCGCCGCGAGGAACGCCGCGCGGTTGCGCTGGGACCGCAGCACCGTCGAGCTGGTCGCGAGCGCGGCCAGGGCCGCCATCGACGCGCCGACCGCGGCGAACGCGCCGAAGTGGTGCGTCCACTTCGTCGGCGTCAGGGCCAGGAGCAGGAAGAACAGCGCCGTGGTGCCGATCAGGCGGCGGGCCGGGCCGAGCGCCGCGCCGGGGATCCGGCTGCGGCGCAGCAGCACCACCAGGCAGGTGGCGGTACAGAGGACGACCAGCAGCACCGGGAACCGGCGTGGCGCCGAACCGTCCGGCAGGTCGGCGAACAGCAGCTGGTAGCGCGCGAGCTCCTGGAACCACGACAGGTTCGGGCCGACCTGGGTCCGGATCCGGGTCGCTTCCTGGACGGTCGCGAACGTCTGGTCGGCGAACACCACGACCAGCACGAGCAGTCCCGCGGCGGCGACCGGCGCCAGCACCGGCAGCCAGCCGCTCTCGTTCGCGCGCTGCCGGATCAGCTTGAACAGCGGGCGCGCGGCGACCAGGAACGGCGCCACCGCGATCAGCCCGGTCGGCGTCGCGGCCAGGGTGAACCCGGCTGCGGTCAGGCCGAGGCACAGCGGCAGCAGCCGCCGCGTCACCAGCGTGCGCTCGACCGCACAGATCGCCAGCAGCGAGCCGAGCGCGGCCACCGGTTCCGGGCGGACGCCGTTGTTGTAGGGCATCCACCAGATCAGGAACACCGTCGCCGCGGCCCAGCTGGCCGGGCGGCTGGTGCGGATCTGGCTGCCGAGGCGCGGCATCACCTCGCGGCTGATCAGCAGCCAGCTCAGCACGCCGAGCAGGAACGACGGCAGTCGGATCCACGGCGGCACCGTGCTGACGTGCGTCATCAGCTCGAAGACGTGGTAGAACCAGCCGAACGGTGCCTCGGCGACCCCGAACCAGCGGTGGTAGTTCGTCAGGTAGCCGGTCGCCTCGGTGACCCGGGCCATCGTGAGGATGTAGCCGTCGTCCGAGGTCACCGGCCCGATGAAGACCCACGCGCCGAGCGCGATGATCACCGTCGCGTCCCGCGCGGTCAGCCGCCACCAGCCGACCGGCGCCCAGCGCGGCGCGCGTCTCGCGAAGCCGGAGTCGCGCCGCCAGACCGCGATCAGGCAGCCGATCAGCGACAGCACGGCGAGCACGCCGACGACGATCTTCAGCGCGGTCGGCGACGTCTGGTACCGCGTGTCCGGCACGACCGAAACGTGCAGGCCGGCGATCGGGTCCTTGCTCGAGTTGATCGACGAGTAGATGCCGACCAGCCGCGGGCGGACGTCGCCGTTCGCGTGGAAGATCGGCGTCCCGGCGACGGCCAGGGTCATCTGCGTCGCGTCGACGTCCAGCTCGACGTCGCACTTCTCGGCGGGCAGCGGCTGCTGGGCGATCTGCTGACCCTGGCTCGAGGCGAACAGCACGCCGTTGTCGATGCGCAGCTGCAGGCCGACGCCCTTGCCGGCGTTCGGGTCGGTGCGGCCGTCCGGCACGGTGGCGAACAGCAGGCCCGGACCGTTCGTGCGGGCGTCGACCGAGCGGATGGTCGCGCACGGCACCTCGGCCCGCAGGTCCTGGGCCCAGTACCCGGTCAAGGGCGCGTTGACGGAGCGGGTGTCGCTGCCGGTCGGCCAGACGACCTCCGCCGTGTCCTGCACCACCGGCAGGAAGGGGAAAGCCAGCGCGCACAAGGCCGAGAGCAACCCCAGCGCTACGGCAATCAGACGCATCGGCGCAACGCTAACGGGTCAGAGGTCGGCGGCTGACGCAGCCCCCGGGTCACGCCGGGTGAACCGCCCGTGGTGTATCGCCGCGGACAGCGGGCGGCGGCTGCGCCAACCGTGGCGTTCGAGGTCCGGAACGGCCGCCAGCTCGCCGACCGGCCCGGTGCAGAGCCACGCGACCGGCCGGACGCCGTCCGGGATGCCGAGCAGCTCGCTCAGGAAGGGCTCGCGGTAGAAGCTCACCCAGCCGACACCCAGGCCTTCCGCGGTCGCGGCGAGCCAGAGGTTCTGGATCGCGAGGCACACCGAGTAGAGCCCGGCGTCGGCGATGGCGTGCCGGCCGAGCACGTCGGGCGCGCCACGCGCCGGGTCGTAGGTGACGACGATGCCGAGGCTCGCCTCGAGGATGCCTTCGATCTTGATGTTCGCGAAGGTGCCGGCGCGGTCTTCGCCGAGCTGCCCGGCGAAGACCTCACGCTCCTCGTGGACGTGCTTCGCGAACTTCTCGCGCGTCGTGACGTCGTCGACCAGCACGAAATCCCACGGCTGAGTGAGCCCGACGCTCGGCGCGGCGTGCGCGGCCTCGAGGATCCGCGTCAGCGTGGCCTCGGGGATCGGCTCGCCGGTGAACTCGCCGCGGACGTCCCGCCGCTTGCGCAGGACTTCGTAGAACTCTTCGATCATCGGTGCAGGACCCATTCGACGGCTTCGGGGACGGTTTCGGCGGTCTCCGTACGCGGCCGCGCAGGCCGCCGGACCACGACGACGGGCTTCCCGAGCTCACGGGCCGCGGTCAGCTTCGCGCTGGTCTGCGGGCCGCCGGAGTCTTTGGTGACCAGGACGTCGACCCGGCCGAGCAGCGCCCGTTCGGCGGCCACCTCGTACGGCCCGCGCGCGAGGAGGAGTTCGTGGTGCCGCGGCAGCGGCGGCTCGGGCGGGTCGACGCACCGGATGAGGAACCACAGGTCGTCGAGGTGCGCGAAGGCCGGGAGACCCTGGCGGCCGCTGGTGAGGAACACGCGTTTGCCCAGGTGGGGGAGCTGCCGGGCGGCGTCGGCGAGGTCGTCGGCCCAGTGCCAGACGTCCTGCGGGCCCGCTTGCCAGCCCGGCCGCGCGAGCCGCAGCAGGGGCGTGTTCGTTCGCTCGGCCGCTTCCGCCGCGTTCGCGCCGATGCGTTCGGCGAAGGGGTGCGTCGCGTCCACGACGGCGGTGATCTGGTTCTCGCGCAGGTACCGCGCGAGGCCCTCGGGGCCGCCGAAGCCGCCGACGCGCACTTCGCCGACCGGGAGCCTTGGCCGTGCGACGCGCCCCGCGAGCGAAGAGACAACGCGCACTTCGCGCGCGGAGAGCGCTTCGGCGAGCTGACGGGCTTCGCCGGTCCCGCCGAGGATGAGGATCACGAGGAACGCCCGTAGCCGACGGCCTCGCGCCAGCGGTCCAGCGTGCGCAGGTTGGCGAGGGTCTCCGCCCAGGTCAGCTCGGGTGCCTGCCGGTCATCGACGTGCGCGGCGACGTGGTCCGCTTCGCGCGCGAAGACGCCCTGGGTGGCTTCGACCTCGATGACCTCCGGCTCGCCGCCCGCCGGGGTCAGGATGATCTGCGAGACGCCGGGCTTGCGCAGCGGGTGGATCCACGCCGGCTCCGGGATGTGGATCTGCCCGCCCGAGCCGAAGACGCGGATGCCGTCCTCGCGGGTCAGCCGGATCCCGCACGAGATCGTCGCGAGGATGTCGCCGGGCAGGCGCAGCAGGCCGGTCGCCCACTCGTCGACGCCGGTGGCGGACAGGTGCGCCATTCCGCTGACCTCGGACGGCTCGACGACGTCCTGCCCGGTCGCGGCCTGCGCGACCAGCCGGGAGAGGGACGTGCAGTAGCAGCCGACGTCCAGGATCCCGCCGCCACCGAGCGCCGGGTCGCTCAGCCGGGCGGTCTCCTCGGGGTTGCTGTCGAAGGAGAAGGTGGTGTCCACCGCGCGGACCTCGCCGATGGCGCCGGACGAGATCAGCTCGGCCAGCCGCCGCGTCTGCGGGTGCAGCCGGTACATGAACGCCTCCATCAGAAAGACGTCGTGCGCCCGAGCGGCGGCGATCACCTCCTCGGCATCGGCCGCGGTGATCGTCAGCGGCTTCTCGCAGAGGACGTGCTTCCCGGCTTCGGCGGCGGCGATGGCCCACTGCTTGTGCAGCGCGTGCGGCGTCGAGACGTACACGGCGTCGATGTCCGGATCGGCGAGGAGCTCTTCATAGCTGCCGTAGGCCTTCGGGATGTCGAAGCGCGTGGCGAAGTCCCGCGCCCGGCCGGCGTCCCGCGCGGCGACGGCGCCGAGGACGCCGTGTTTGCTTTCGTCGACGCCCGCGGCGAAGTGGGCAGCGATCGTCCCGGCGGCCAGCAGGCCCCAGCGCAGTTCCGTCACAACGACTCCGGTTGGTTCGCCCGGTCCCGGGCACTCGAGTAGAGGAAGCTGTCGGGAAAGTTCGTCGCGGCGAGCACCCGCCCGACGAAGATGGTGGCCGCGCGCGTCATCCCGGCTTCGCGCACGAGGACGGGCAGTTCGCCGAGCACCCCGCGCACGACGGTCTCCCCGGGCTGGCTCGCGAGCGCGACGACGGCGACCGGGCAGTCCTCGCCGTAGTGGGGCCTGAGCTCGTCGGCCACCCGTTCGACGTGGTTGATGGCGAGGTGCAGCGCCAGCGTGGCCCCGGTCGCGGCAAAGGCGGCGAGGGTCTCGCCGGGCGGCATCTTGGTGGAGCGTGCCTGAACGCGCGTGATCACCAGGCTCTGCCCGATTTCGGGCACGGTGAGCTCCCGCTTCAGCGCGGCGGCCGAAGCGGCGAAGGCGGGCACGCCGGGCACGACCTCGTAGGGAACACCGGCCGCATCGAGCCGCCGCACCTGCTCGGCGACGGCGCTGTAGAGCGACGGATCGCCCGAGCACAGCCGCGCGACCTCGTGCCCGGCAGCGTGGGCCTCGACGAGCTTCGCGACGATCTGCTCGAGGCTGAGGTTCGCCGTGTCGACGAGCTCGGCCCCGGGCGGGCAGTACGCGAGCAGGTCGGGTGGCGTCATGCTGCCGGGGTAGAGGCAGACACCGCAGCGCGCGAGCAGATCCCGGCCCCGCACGGTGATGAGGTCGGCGGCCCCGGGCCCGGCGCCGATGAAGTGCACGGTCATCGGCTGCTCCGGAGAGCCGCGCCGGCGCGCGCCGCCGCCTGGGCGACGTCGGGCTGCCGGCCCGTGGCCAGGTGCGCGGCTTCGCGCCGGTCCGCCGGAGCCCCGGTGGACTCGGGCTCGCGGCTCGCGGCCGTTGGCCGAGCGCCGGTCATCGGCTGCCCTGCGGGCATGGCCGCCCAGCCGGTGGCCTCGTGCCGGCCCGCCGGTGACCCCGCGAAGCCCGGGTAGGCGTGCGCTCTCACTGGCTGCTCCACTGGGTCACGACCCGCGCCGGGGTCCAGCCCGTGAAGCCGCCCAGGGGGGCCGCTCGCTCCACGCCGATCCGCAGGAGCTCGCCTCCGTGCTGCTCGTACGCCCGGGCCAGCACCTGCTCGGCCTCCAGCGTCACCCCGTGCGCCACCACCCGTGCGCCGGTGGCCACGCACGCGTCCAGTACGCCCGGCGCCGTCACGCCGCCTCCGATGAAGACCGCGTCCGGTGCGGGCAGCGCGCTCAGCGCTTCCGGTGCTTCCCCCGCCACCACCTCCAGTTCCGGTACTCCCAGGTCCAATGCGTTCCGGCCGATCCGCTCGGCCCGCTCCGCGGAGCGTTCGATCGCGACCGCACGGTTGAGCCCGTGCAGCCGGGACCACTCGATGCCGACGCTGCCCGCGCCCGCGCCGACGTCCCACAACAACTCGCCGGGACTCGGCGCGAGGCGGGCCAGCGCCGACACTCGGAGGTCGCGCTTGGTCAACTGCCCGTCGTGGGCGTACACGTCGTCCGGGATGCCGATCAGCGGCAACGCCGGACCCGTGCACTCCAGCGCGAACACCGTCAGCGGTCCGGGATCGCCGGCCCAGCCGTCGGAGATGCGCTCGTCGGGCCCGCCCAGGTTCTCCAACGCGATCAGCTCGCTCTCGCCATAACCCCGCACGGTGAGCAGGGAGCGCAAAGCGGGCGCGTCGGCACCCAGGACGAGCACTCGCCGGCGCGGCGCCAGCACCCGGGCGACGCGGGCGGACGACCGGCCGACGATGGTGACCACCTCGGTCTCCTCGGCGGACCAGCCCAGCCGTGCCCGGGCCAGTGTCACCGAGGAGAGCGCAGGCAGCGCCTCGACCTCGTATCCATGGGCCACCAGTGTGGCACCCACCCCCGACAAAAACGGATCTCCGCTGGCCAGGACGCAAATCCGGGCGCCTTCGTGCTCGGCGATGACCGCGTCCAGCCCCGGCAGCAACGGCGTCGGCCACGCCTGCGCCGGGACGTCCTCGGGCAGGTAACCCAGCTGCCGGGGCGCCCCCAGCACGACGTCGGCGGCAAGCACCGCGGACTTGGCCTGCTCCGACAGCCCGGACCAGCCGTCGGCCCCGATCCCGACCACGGTCAGGCGGTCCGCTCCGGCAGCCGGTGGACGTGATTCTTCGCGCACGATTTCCCACCCTAAGCGAGGCATGCGCTGTGCGATGATCGGCCGGTCGCCGACCTCAGGAGCGCTGTTGAAGCCGTACCCGTTCACCGCCGTCGTCGGGCTGCCGGACCTGCGCCTGGCGCTGGTCCTCTCCTCGATTTCACCCGCCGTCGGCGGGGTGCTGGTGCGCGGCGAAAAGGGCACCGCGAAGTCGACCATGGTCCGCGCGCTCGCGGGCCTGCTGCCCGGTGTCGACGTCGTCGACGGCTGCCGGTTCTCCTGCGATCCCGCGGCGCCCGACCCGCTCTGCCCGGACGGCCCGCACGACGGCGCGACCGGCCACCGACGTCCCGCGAAGCTGGTCGAACTCCCGGTCGGCGCGGCCGAAGACCGCGTCATCGGGAGCCTGCACCTCGAACGCGCCCTCGCCGAGGGCGTCACGGACTTCCAGCCCGGCCTGCTCGCCGCCGCACACCGCGGGCTGCTCTACGTCGACGAGGTCAACCTGCTGCACGACCACCTCGTCGACACCCTCCTCGACGCCGCCGCGATGGGCCGCGCGACCGTGGAACGTGAAGGCGTTTCGGTCTCGCACGCGGCCCGGTTCGTGCTGATCGGCACCATGAACCCCGAAGAGGGCGAACTGCGGCCCCAGCTGCTGGATCGGTTCGGGCTGACCGTCGAGGTCGCCTCCAGCCGCGACCCGGAGCAGCGCGTCGAGGTCGTCCGCCGTCGCCTGGCCTACGAAGCCGATCCCGACGCCTTCGCGGCGCAGTACGCCGGCGAAGACGCCCAGCTCGCGGCGGACATCGAAGCGGCGCAACGGCTTCTGCCCGCCGTCAAGCTCCCCGACGAGGCTCTGCGCCAGATCGCCGAAGTCTGTGCCTCCTTCGAGGTCGACGGCATGCGCGCGGACATCGTCACCGCCCGCACCGCGGTCGCGCACGCGGCGTGGGCCGGCCGCGACGAGGTGACCACCGAGGACGTCCGCGTCGCCGCCCGCCTCGCGCTGCCGCACCGGCGCCGCCGCAACCCGTTCGACGCGCCGGGCATCTCCGAAGAGCAGCTGGAGCAGGCCCTTCAGGACGCTCAACCGGACTCGGGACCCGAGGACGACGGCCCTGGTTCGGGGTCGGAGCCGCCTGAAGCCCCCGAACCGCCCCAGGGCAGCGAAAACGCGCCGCAAGGCGAACCGCGGCAAAGCGGCGGCCAGCAGAAGACGGTCGGCGCCGGCGAGACGTTCAAGGCCCGCGTCTTCCGCGTGAAGGGCATGGGCGAAGGCGAGCGCGGCCGCCGTTCGCGCGCGATCACCGACAGCGGCCGGACCATCGGCGTCCAGCCGGGCAGCGTCCGCGAAGGCCGGCCCCACCTGGTCGCGACCGTGAAAGCCGCGGCACCGCACCAGAAAGCCCGCGGCCGGGCCGGCGCCGGGCTGAAGCTGCGGCCGGAGGACGTCCGCTACGCACTGCGCGAAGGCCGCGAAGGCAACCTCGTGCTGTTCTGCGTCGACGCGTCCGGCTCGATGGGTGCGAAGGCGCGGATGCGCGAGGTCAAGTCCGCGGTCCTGTCGCTGCTTCTCGACGCCTACCAGCGCCGCGACAAGGTCGGGCTGGTCACGTTCCGCGGCAACGCGGCCGAACTCGCGCTGCCGCCGACGATCAGCGTCGACGCGGCCGCGTCCCGCCTCGAAGGCCTCCCGACCGGCGGCCGGACACCCCTGGCCGAGGGACTTCTGGAGGCGGCGCGCGTGCTGCGCGTCGAAGAGATCCGCGATCCACGGCGCCGTCCGCTGCTGGTCGTCGTCACCGACGGCCGCGCCACCAGCGGGCCCGACGCCGTCGCGCGCGCCCAGGCCGCGGCCGGCCTGCTCAGCGGCGTCACGACGATCGTCATGGACTGCGAGAGCGGCAAGATGCGCCTCGGCCTGGCCGCCGACCTCGCCGCCCACCTCGGCGCGGACCACGTCCCCCTCGCCGACGTCGCCGCCGACGCGCTGGCGGCCGCCGTCCGCGCCCGGACCGGAAAGGCCGCCTGATGCCGCAGGGCAAACCGGACGCCGTCCCGAACGACGGCCTGACCACGCGCCAGCGCCGCAACCGGCCGCTGCTCGCCGTGCACACCGGCGAGATGAAGGGCAAGTCGACGGCCGCGTTCGGGATGGCGTTGCGGGCTTGGAACCAGGGCTGGTCGATCGGCGTGTTCCAGTTCGTCAAGTCGGCGAAGTGGCGTGTCGGCGAGGAAGCCGCGTTCCGCGCGCTCGGCCAGCTGCACGACGACACCGGCCAGGGCGGGCCGGTCGAGTGGCACAAGATGGGCGAGGGCTGGAGCTGGGCGCGCAAGTCCGGCACCGAAGAGGACCACGCTTCGAACGCGCGGGAAGGCTGGGCGGAGATCAAGCGCCGGCTCGCGGCCGAGACGCACGACTTCTACGTCCTCGACGAGTTCTCGTACCTGCTCAAGTGGGGCTGGCTCGAGGTCGGCGACGTCGTGTCCACTCTGGTCGACCGGCCCGGGCACCAGCACGTCGTCATCACCGGCCGGTACGCGCCGCCGGAGCTCGTCGAGGCCGCCGACCTGGTCGCCGAGATGACCAAGGTCAAGCACCCGATGGACGCCGGCCAGAAGGGCCAGCGGGGGATCGAGTGGTAGCGCGGGTGGTCGTCGCCGCGCCCGGTTCCGGGCACGGCAAGACCACGATCGCCGCCGGGCTGATGGCGGCGCTGCGCGCGGCCGGGCACCGGGTGTCCGGGCACAAGGTCGGGCCGGACTTCATCGATCCGAGCTACCACGCGCTCGCGACCGGACGTCCCGCGCGCAACCTCGACCCCTTCCTCCAAGGTGAAGAACATCTGGTTCCGTTGCTGCGGCACGGTTCTCACGGCGCCGACATCGCCGTGATCGAAGGCGTGATGGGCCTGTTCGACGGCGCGCTGGGCACCGAGGGCTACGCCTCGACGGCCCACGTGGCCCGGGTGCTGGACGCGCCGGTGGTGCTGGTCGTCGACGCCTCGGCCGCCTCCCGCAGCGTCGCCGCGACCGTGCTCGGCTTCGCCCACTACGACAACCGAGTGCGGCTCGCCGGCGTCATCCTCAACAAGCTCGGCTCGCAGCGGCACCTCGACGAGATCGCGTCCGCGCTGGAAGCCACCGGTGTTCCGCTGCTGGGAGCGTTGTACCGCAACGAAGAGATCCACGCGCCGAGCCGGCACCTCGGGCTCGTTCCCGCGGCGGAACGGGCTGCGGAGGCGCAGGACGTCCTGCCCGCGCTGGCTGCCTGGGTGCGCGACGGCGTCGACCTGGAAGCGATCGTCCGGATCGCGTCGGGTGCGCCTCGGCTTTCCTCGCCGCCGTGGGAACCGTCCGGTGTGGATGGTCCGCCAGTGACGATCGCGGCGGCCGGCGGTCCGGCGTTCACCTTCCGCTACACCGAGAACATCGAGCTGCTGGAGGCGTGCGGTGTCGAGGTCGTGGACGTCGACCCGTTGCGGGACCAGGCGTTGCCCGACGGGTGCGCCGGCCTGTACTTCGGTGGCGGGTTTCCCGAGGTGCACGCGGCCGAGCTGTCGGCGAACACGGCGTTGCGTGCTGCCGTGGCTTCGGCCATCCAGGCCGGGATGCCGGTGAGCGCGGAATGCGCGGGGCTGCTGTACCTGTGCCAGTCCCTGGACGGTGTGCCGATGGTCGGCGCCGTGCCGGCGGACGCCAAGATGACCGCTCGCGGCAAGCTCGGCTACCGGCGTGCGGTCGCCGTCGAGGACAACCTGCTGGCCACGGCCGGGCAGCGCGTCACCGGGCACGAATTCCACCGCACCGAAGTGACGCCGTCACACGGCACTTCGGCCGCATGGGGCTGGGATCGGCAGCTGGACGGCTTCGCGTCACCGACGCTGCACGCGTCGTACCTGCACGTCCACTGGGCGGGGTATCCCGAGCTGGCGCAGCGGTTCGCGGCGCGGGTCCGGGCCCATGGCTGACTACGACCTGCACCACCACGGCGACCGCGAGGTGGGGCCGGGGCTGGTCGATCTCGCGGTGAACGTCCGGTTGCCGAGGCCGCCTTCGTGGCTGCAGCAGGAATTGGCTTCCGCGTTGGACTCCCTCGCCGCTTATCCGTCTACTGTGGACGCAGCGCAGGCGGTGGCCGCACGTCACGGCCGCGCACCTGAAGAAGTCCTGGTCACGGCCGGGGCGGCGGAGGCGTTCACGCTGCTCGCTTCGGCTCTGCGCCCCAGGCACGCGGTGGTCGTGCACCCGCAGTTCACCGAGCCCGAGGCGGCTTTGCGTGCTGCCGGGCACGCGGTCGAGCGGGTGATCCTGTCCGAAGAGGACGGCTTCGTGCTCGCCCCGGAGCTGGTTCCGGACGACGCGGACCTGGTGTTCGTCGGCAATCCGACCAATCCGACGTCGGTCCTGCACCCGGCGGCGTCGCTGCTCGCCCTGGCGCGCCCCGGCCGGCTGCTCGTGGTGGACGAGGCGTTCTTGGACGCGGTGCCCGGCGAGGTCGAGAGCCTGGCCGGCGGGCATCCGGGTGTCGTCGTGCTGCGCAGCTTGACGAAGACGTGGGGGCTGGCCGGCCTGCGCGCGGGGTATGTGCTCGCTCCGGCGGACGTCGTCGAGCGGCTGCGGGCGGTGCAGGTGCCGTGGTCGGTGTCCACTTTGGCCGGCGTGGCGACAGTGGCGTGCTGCCGTCCGTCCGCTTTGGAGGAGGCGGAGAAGCTGGCGGTGGCCGCGGAAGCGGACCGCGAATACCTGGTGTCGGGCCTGAGCGCGCAGGGTGTCGACGTGCTGGGTGATCCGCGCGGCCCGTTCGTGCTGGTGCGCGTTCCCGATGGCGCTTCCCTGCGCACGCGCCTGCGCGAGGCGGGCTACGCGGTGCGGCGAGGGGACACGTTCCCCGGCCTCGGCCCGGACCACCTGCGGCTGGCGGTCCGCGACCGGGTGACAACGGACGCGTTCCTGACGACTCTTCGGGAAGTTTCGTAAACACCGACAGGGGGTTGTCGTTACCGCCGCCGAGACTGGGCGCAGACCGGGAGAGGCCCGGCGTGGCAGCGGAAGGAACGACATGCCCGGATTCAACGACGTCGCCTGGTTCGAGATCGGCACCGCGGACCCGGCGGCCGCCGAACGGTTCTACGGCGAGGTGTTCGGCTGGAAGGTCGCCCAGGACACCTCGGCGAGCACCGACCCGGCCTACCGGGTGATCGACACCGGCGGCTCCCGCGGCGGGCTCTCCACGGGCACGGAGGAGTACGCGATCTTCACCGTGCTGGTCGAGGACGTCGACGCCACTTGCCGCCAGGTCGAGAAGGCCGGCGGTCGGGTCCAGCGACCACCGAGCGTCAACCCGGTCGGCGTGACGTTCGCGCACCTGCTCGACCCGGCGGGGAACCACTTCTCCGTGTTCACCCCGCCAAAGTGAGCTGGTGGACGTCGCCGTACGGGATCTCAAGGTCTTCGGGACGCAGCGGGCGTAGGGGCGGGATCTCGGCGGTCACGGTGAAGGAGACGATGCGGTCGGTGCGGAAGGCCCGGATCTCCTGGCGCAGCCGGCACCAGGCGATGAGGTACCAGTGCTCGGGCTTGCCGACGTAGCCGAGCGGCTCGATCTCCCGCCGGGTGACGGCGCCTGCGCGGTCGGTGTACCGGATGCGCAGGACGCGGCGGATGTTGAGCACCTGCGGCATCGGCGGGATCGGACCGTCGCCGAGCAGGTGGACACAGGCGGCGAGGTTCTTCGCCGCGTCCGTGTCCTCCCGCCGCATCGCGGCCACCAGCTTGCGCAGGGCCGAGCGCCCTTCGGCGCGGAAGGGGGTGCCCTCGAGGTGTCTCAGCGCCAGGGCCATGGCCACGGCCTCGGCGGGCGTCAGGTTGACCGGCGGCATGGTGTGCGCCTTGTCGAGGCAGTACCCGCCGGTGCGGCCGGGCTCGGCGTAGATCGGCGTACCCGACTGCTGCAGGGCGCTGATGTCCCGCTCGACGGTGCGGACGCTGACCTCGAACCGGTCCGCGAGCCAGCGCGCGCTGCGTGGCCGGGGCGCGACGGCGCGCAGTTCTTCGACGATGGCGTAGAGACGATCGGTTCGGTTCACCCGGATCACGATAGGAAGGGGGTACGACAGTTTCGGTTACTCGCAGAGCTGCTTGAAGTCCGTCGCGCCGGGCCGTAGGCGGAACCGGACCTCGTGGCCGAGGTGGTCGCGGAAGACCGCGGAGGCCGGTGGGGCGAGCGTCATCGTGCCTTCCTGGTACGGGTTGTCCCAGCCGGGTGGTGCGCTGCGGGCCGGGCCGATCAGTGGCGTCTCGGCCTCGTAGAACCGGTCGCCGATCTTCGCTTCGTCGACGCCGCAGTGCGTGAAGAGCGCGAAGTTCGGCA
>NZ_JBSFNC010000196.1:0-14090 GCF_053586895.1 Amycolatopsis sp. NPDC003731
GCAACGTCGTGCTGGCGTCGCTGTTGCGCAGCCGTGGGCTGCCGGTGCGGGACATCGCGCCTCTGCGCGCCGCGGACCGGCGGGCGCTGCTCGGCGATCTTGTTGCCGGGCCGGTCGGGCAGGGCCAGGGTGTGCTCGTCGAGGACTTTGACGAAGCCGGGGTAGTCGCCGCGGGGCGAGCAGTCGGCGCGGCCCGCGGCGTCCGCGGTGGCCAGCGTCAGGAACGGCGAGTGCGCGATGAAGCGGCGGGCGTGCCGGTCGATGTGGCCGCCGATCTTGGCCTTGATCATCGCCTCGGGCTCGCCCAGCCGGGCCCGCACCTCGGCGCCGGAGACGCGGGGCAGCGTGTTTGTGCTGGTCATGGCACAATTATGAGCAAATGTTCAGATCTTGACTACTCGCTTTCCCGGAGGATTCCGTGCCGTCGGACCAGCGCCGCATCCAGCCACGTAAACAGCCGCGGCAGGTACGCGCCGAGCTGACCCGGCAGCGGATCCTGACCGCGGCTGCTCACGTTTTCGGCGACCACGGCTACGCGGCCGGCACCACCAACCGCATCGCCGAGCGCGCCGGCATCTCGATCGGCTCGCTGTACCAATACTTCCCGAACAAGGACGCGATCCTCGCCGAGCTGCTGACCCGGCACCTCGACGGCGGCACGGCGGCCGCGGCGAAGGTGCTGACCGGCCCGCTGCCCGAGTCGATCGAGGAGGTCTTCCGCGTCTTCGTCCGGCTCGCCGTCGAGGCCCACCGCGACGACCCCCACCTGCTGCGCATGCTGCTGGAGCACGCCCCGCGGTCCAACGAGCTGCTGGAGCGGATCGGCCGGGTGAAGCAGGACATGGTCGGCCACACCCAGGCCCTGCTGGAGGGCCACCCCGAGGTCCGCGTCGCCGACACCGCCACGGCGGCCCGCCTGGTCATCGCGACGGTCGAGCTGGCCGTCCACGACCTGCTGGCCGAGCCCGACCCGGTCGACGCCCGGCGGCTGGAGGACGAGATGGTCGCGATGCTGACCCGGTACGTCACGGGGTGAACTGGTAGGCGCCCGCGTCGATCCGGGTGCCGATCGCGGTGCCGTCGACGTCGATGTCCGCGTACTTCTCGACACCGAGCCCGATGGCCGGGCTGCCGGTCTTGAGGACCAGGTTCGTCGCGGAGGTGAACTTCGGGTCGGCGACCTTGTCCGTGGCGCCGGGGGTGAACTGCCGCTGTCCGCCGTAGAAGACGTTGTGGTCGGTCGCGGTCCAGCCGGTGTCGGCGTACCCGATCTTCATGGCGGCCTGGATGACGTTCTGGGTCAGCTTCAGCGTCTGGTCGGTGCAGCCGCCGTAGCAGACGAACCCTTCGGATTCGGCGTTGCTCAGCCGGACGGAGTTGTTGCGGAAGACCGTGCCGGTCACCGGGCCGTTGCCGTCCTGGGCGCCGCGCGTCACGATGCCGCCGCGCGTTTTGGCGCCGAAGACGGCGTTGTACTCGTAGACGTTGTTGCGGGACACGCCGTCCGGGTCGTCCGCGTCGGTGCCGAGCTCGGTGAAGGACTCGTTGTCCTCGGAAATGTTGTGGTGGATGACGTTGCCGGAGCCCCAGAAGACCTCGACCGCGGCGCCGTCGAGGCCGCCGAAGTCGTCGCTCACCGCGATGGACCCGCTGATCCGGTTCCACCCGATGTCGGAACCATTGCCCTGCACCAGGATCGCGAACGCGCCGGAGTCGTCGTTGCCGCCGGGGGTCACGACGGTCATGTGGTTGTTGTCGACGAGGTCGTTCTGGGTGACCTCGGTACCGTCGGCGCTCGGCGCGATGTAGACGCCCGCGCCGGCACCGGTGATGTAGTTCGAGAGGACCTTGTCGTGGTCACCGCCGACCTCTACGCCGGCCCACGAGCAGCGCCCGGCGTCGGCCGCGACCCCGATCTGGAGGTCCCGCACGGTGAGGTAGTCGCCGGGCAGGTTGATGCAGGCTTCTTCGTTGCCCTGGACGATCGGGCGGGCGCCGTCCCCGTAGGCCCCGATGGTCACGGGCGCGGTGGCCGACCCCTTGCCGAAGACGCTGAGCCCGCCGGTCCAGGTCCGGCCGCGGCGCAGCAGCACGGTTTCGCCGGGTTTCAGCTCGGTGGCGGCGACCTTGGCGAGCGACTTCCAGGGCGCGGCCTGCGTCCCGGCGGCGTTGTCGTTGCCGAGGGCCTGGTCGACGTAGTAGGTGGCCGGCGCCGCTGCGGCGGCGGTGGGGGTGACCGTGCCGGCCGTGAGGGCGGCGAACACGCCGAGCGAAAGCAGTTTCCACTGGTTCGACATGGCCCGCGACGCTAGGCCGGGCCCGTACACGGGCCGTACAAGTCAGGCGATCGCCCGGCGGAGACGTCCGGCAGCCCACTCAGCGACCCCTGGCCACCAGCGCCGCCTGGGTGCGGCTGGTGACGCCGAGTTTGGCCAGCACGTTGCCGACGTGAACCTTCACCGTCCGCTCCGCCAGCCGCAGCCGGGCCGCTATATCCTTGTTGGACAGTCCCTCGCCGAGCAGCTCCAGCACGTCGCGCTCCCGCGGTGTCAGCGCACCGCCGCCGCTCAACGCCGATGCCGCCGCCGGGCTCATAGCCGTCACGCCGTGGTGGGCGGCCCGGACGGCCGCCGCGAGCTCGTCGCCCGAAGCGTCCTTCAGCACGAAGCCCGCCGCCCCCGAACTCAGGGCTTCGCGGATCTCCCGTGGCCGGCCGACCGTCGTCAGCATCAGGACCCGAGGCGCCGCGGGACCGAGCCGGCGCAGGACTTCGAGGCCGTCCATCCCCGGCAGGTACAGGTCGAGCAGCACGACGTCGGCGGGTACCGCCGACGCCAGCAGCTCCGGGCCGCTCGCGTACCGCGCGACCACCTCGAGGTCCGGCTGCGCGTCCAGGATCAGCGCGATGCCCTCGCGCACCAGCGCGTGGTCGTCGACGACCTGCACCCGGATCATGCTCGCACTCTACTGTCGGCCCATGCGTCAGTCTCTCGTCACGACGGCGGCCGTCGCCGCGGTGTTCTTCGCCAGCGGGGCGTGGACGCCGCAGCAGGGGTGGCTCGCCGCCGGGCTCAGCGCCGCCCAGCTCGTCCCACTGCTGTGGTCGCGCCGCGCGCCGGCCCTCGTGCTCGGGGTGGTGACCCTCGCGACGGCCGGGCACCTGCTGCTCGAGCAGCCGCGCAACACGATGTACGTGCCGGTGCTGCTCGCCCTCCACAGCACACCGCAGCGGTGGCTCGCGGCCGCGGCGGCGCTGGCCACCGGCGCGGCGGTGTACCCGGCGAAGGGCCCGCTCGACGGCACGCTCCTCGTCGTCACGATCAGCGCGGTGGCCTGGCTGCTGGGTGCCGAACGCCGTCGCGCGCTCGCCGACCGGGCCGAGCGCGCGGCCCGGCGGCTGCACGACACGCTCGCCCAGACCACCGCCGTCATGCTCGTGCAGGCCGAGACGCTGCGCGCCGTCGGCGACCTGACCGACGCCGACCGCGCCCGCCTCGACACGCTCTTGGCCGCCGGCCGTGGCGCGCTGACGCTCGTCCGCCGCACCCTGGACGACTTGCGCGACGACGCCGAACGCGCCCCCGACCTCGCCGAGGTGCTGGCCCGCCTGCGCACCGCGGGGCTGGTCCTCGACCGCGACCCGGTGCTGCCCGCGCTGCTGCCCCCGGTGCGGGAGCTCGCCGAGCGGTTCATTGCCGAAGCCGCGGTGAACGCCCTGCGCCACAACGGTCCCGGCGTCCGGCTGCGGTTCGACGTCGAGGTGGGGGCGCGGGTGACGATCACCGCGCGCAACGCGCTGAAGGGGACGCCCCGGGTGGGTGCCGGCTACGGGCTGGCCGGGCTCGCCGAGCAGGCCGCGGCGGCCGGGGGAGCGCTGGCCCACGGCCCCCGGGACGGCGAGTGGGTGGTCAGTGTCGGGCTGCCAGCAGCTGCGATACGGTCACGAACCGGAAGCCGCGCTGCTTGAGCTGGTCGAGGATCGGCCCGATGGCCCGGCGCGTCTGCTCACGCGAGGCGTACATGGCGTGCAGCAGCACGATCGAGCCCGGCCGGACCTGGTCGACGACGGCCCGTTCCACGGTGGCCGTGTCCGGGGTGCCGTCGGAGTCCGGTGCGACGTCCCAGGTGATCGTCGTGCGGTGGTGCTCGGACAGGTAGTGCGGCAGGGCGAAGAGCTTCTTGCCGTTCGGGGGCCGGAAGAGGATCTCGCCGGAGTACCCGGCCGCGCGGATGAGGGCGTCGGTGGCTTCGACCTCGTCGGCGACCCAGGACGGCGTCACGCCGATCATCCGGTCGTGGCGGAAGCTGTGGTTGCCGAGCTCGTGCCCGGCGGCGGCGATGTCCCGGGCGAGGTCCGGGTGCGCGGCCATGTCCCGGCCGATGAGGAAGAAGGTCGCGGGCACCTGACGGCTGTGCAGCGTGTCGAGGATCGTCTTCGTCCCCGCGGGATCGGGCCCGTCGTCGAAGGTGAGGGCGACGACCTTCTCGGTGGTGTCGACGCGGTCCACGAGGGTGCCGAAGAACTGGAAGGTCGGCGACTTCGACACCTCGAACAGCGTGACCGCCCCGGCGAGCACGACGACCAGCACGCTCGCCACGACGATCGCCCACTTCCGGGCGCGGCGGGATTTCAAGATCATGCGGTAACCCTGGCGGCGGTTTCGAGGTGGGGGAAGCCGCGAAGGTACTAGTACCAAGGGGCGGCACTCGGTGCGCAGCGCCGACCCCGACATCGCGTTGCGGGCGGTCGCCCGGCTGCGGCGCCTGGCCGAGCAGCTGGAAGCCGAGCAGGTGGCGGCGGCGCGGCGGGCCGGCTGGTCGTGGCAGGACATCGCCGAGCGGCTCGGCGTCACCAAGCAGACCGTGCACCGCAAGCACCGCGGCCGGGAGGACTGATGTTCGAGGGGGACCACCCCGCAGTGGGGCGGGCGATGAACCGGGCGTGCGACCTGGCCCGGCAGTTCGGGCACGCGCGGGTCGGCAGCGAACACCTGCTGCTCGCGCTCACCGAAGGGCCCGGCGGTGAGCACTTGCGGCTCGCGCTCGCCGAAGGGGCGCGGCCGGGGCCTGGTGCGCCGGCGAACACTCGCTGCTCGGGCTCGCGGAGGGGCCGCCGTCGGAACTCGCCGAGGGTTGGCCGTCCGGACTTGCCGAAGGTCGGCCGCCGGGACTTGCCGGAGGTGGGCCGTTGGGACTCACCGAAGGTCGGCCGTCGGAACTCGCCGGTTCGCCGCAGGGGCTCGGTGATGTCGAGCGGGCCGTGCGCCGGGCTGCCCCGGACGGCGCCGGCGCGGCCGCCGACCGGGAAGCGCTGGCCGTGCTCGGCGTCGACCTCGGGCTGCTGCCCGGTGCCCTCGCGGACCGGCCTCCCGCCAAGGAGTTCCTGCTGCCGCTCGGAGCCGGGAAAGGCCGGCGGCGGTGCGCCCGGGCGGTGCCGCCGATCGGCCTGGACCTCCAAGCCGCCTACGGCGCGTCCTTGCGGCTGGCGCTCGCCCGCCGGGAACGCCGGCACCGCGTCGAACACCTTGCCCTGGCGCTCGTCGCGCTGTCGGCGCCGACCGGAAAGTGGTGCTCGCCCGCCTCGCCGCCGCGTTCCCGCCGCCGCGGCGCAACCGGCTGTTGCAGGCCGAAGGGCGGGTCGGGTGCCGATCCCGGTGTCGTGACATCGTGCGCCGGTACCAGCACACGACGGGCCGGATGGCGATGGCGCCGTCGGTGCCGGCCACGCTGGTGCATTGAGAGCGGGGGTCAGAGCGGGTTGAACACTCCCAGGGGCGCCGTGCAGAACGGGCCTCCGACGTACTCGGCCGCCGGGCCGGTCGGTGCCGGCTTGTCCGCCAGCTGGTCCGCGTACACCTCCGCGTCGTCCAACGACTTGTAGCCCAAGGCTTCCGCCTCCTCGAGCGAGTAAACGCGACGCGTGTTGTCCGAGACGCCCCAGATCAGGCGGTAGCCCGGGGAAGGCGCCGAGAGGCAGGCCTCGAACAGGCGCGCGCCGTCGTCCGGGGACAGCCAGGTCGTCAAGCCTCGGGGGCCCAGCGGCAACGGCGTCTCGAAGCACGAGCCGATGCGGATCACGATCACGTCCATGCCGAACCGGGAGTGGTACAGGCTCCCCAGTGCCTCGATCGCCGCCTTCGAGACGCCGTAATAGGTGTCCGGGCGCGGGGACGAGTCCGCCGGGAGGTCGGAATCCACCCTGCGGAAGCCGACCGCGTGGTTGCTCGACGCGAGGATCACGCGCGTGATCCCGGCCGCGCGCGCCGCCTCCAGGACCGTCTGGGTCCCGTTGATGTTGACGTCGAGGGTGGCCTCCCACGAGTTCTCGCGGCTGTGCCCGCCCAGGTGGATCAGCGCGTCGACGCCTTCGCACGCCGCCGCCATCGCCGCCGGGTCGGTCACCGACGCCGTCACGACCTCTTCGGACTCGTCCGAAGCCGTCTGCGGGGCCAGGTCGAGCAGGCGCAGCACCCGGCCCGGGCGCCGCAGGCGGGGGCGCATCAGGGTGCCGACGACACCCGCCGACCCGGTGATGAGCACACGCTGGTCCGTCATGGGGTTCCTCTCACACAGAAGGGTTAACGGATGCCGGCCCGGCGCAGCTGCTGGCCGAGCTCGGCGGTGGTCTCGGCGAGCAGCTCGCCGACGCGGCGGGCGTCGTCGTCGCTCACCTGGGCGATGGGCATCGAGCAGCTGATCGCGTCGGTGCCCGGGATGCGGTAGGGGATCACCGCGGCGACGCACCGGACGCCCAGCGTGCCTTCCTCGACCTCGGCGGCGTATCCGCGCTCGCGCGTCGCGGCGCACTCGGCGTGCAGGCTCTCGAGCGTGGTGATGGTGTTCGGGGTCAGCGCGGTCAGCGTCGGCGGCATCAGCGCTTCGATCTCGTCGTGCGTCAGCTCGGCCAGCAGCGCCTTGCCCAGCGCGGTCGCGTGCGCGGGCAGCGTGCGCCCGACGCGGGAGACGAGGTGCGTCGACCGCTGCGACTCGCGTGTCTCCAGGTAGACGACCTCGGTGCCGTTGCGGCGCGCGAAGTGCGCCGTGAAGCCGGTCTTCTCCCGGATGCGCTCCAGCGCCTCGGTGGCGAACGGGACGACGGCGTCGCGGTCCAGGTACGCCGTGCCGCAGATCAGCGCGCGGACCCCGAGGCGGTAGCGGGCGGTGTTCGCGTCCGCCTCCAGCCAGCCGGCCTCCAGGAGCGTCCGCAACAGGCCGTGCAGCGACGAGCGCGGGAAGCCGGTGCGCGCGTGCAGGTCCGACAGGGACAGCCAGACGTCGTTCGCCGCGAAGGTCTCGATGAGGTCGACGGCCCGGCGCGCGGACTTGACGCCCGAGGACTCCGTGGCGGGGGCACCGTCGGCTGCCGCCGGGTTGTCCACCTTCTGCGGCATTTGTGCTCCTCCGTCCGGCCGTTGACTTGTGACCCCGGCCATATTAGCGTCCCGAACAACGTTCTTATGGATGAACATAATCACTATAACAGACTCCGTTCATAGATGTGAACAGTAAGACCGCATCGACGTGGACGCGGAAGGGAGCCTGCGGTGCACGCACTCGACTGGACGATGATCTGCGCGTACTTCGCGCTGATGATCGTGATCGGCTGGTGGTCGCACAAGAGGATCAGCGACGTGAAGGACTTCTTCACCGCCGGTGGCCGGATGCCGTGGTGGCTGGCCGGCATCTCGCACCACATGTCCGGCTACAGCGCCGTGCTCTTCGTCGCGTACGCGGGCGTTGCGTACACCACCGGCGTGACCGTGTACTTCTGGGGCTTCGCCAGCATCGGCATCGGCGTGGGCATCGGCAGCTGGCTGTTCGCCGCCCGCTGGAACCGGTTGCGTTCGAAGCTTGGCGTCGCCTCGCCGCTGGAGTACCTGGCCAAGCGCTACAACGTGCCGACGCAGCAGGCGCTCGCCTGGAGCGGCAGCCTGCTGAAGATCTTCGACATCGCGGCCAAGTGGTTCGCCGTCGCGACCCTGCTGCACGTCTTCGCCGGCCTGGACTACAACCTCGGCATCCTCATCACCGGCGCGGTCACCCTGGTCTACTGCACCATCGGCGGCCTGTGGGCCGACGCGCTCACCGACTTCGGCCAGTTCGTCATCCAGGCCATCGCCGCGATCGTGATGATCGTGGTGGTGCTGGGCAAGCTGGGCGGCATCTCGGCGCTCTGGACGATGTGGGACAAGCTGCCCGAAGGCCACGTCGACCCGGTGACGTCCAAGTACACCACCATCTTCCTGCTCGTCTACGTGCTGGTGAAGACGCTGGAGTACAACGGAGGCATGTGGAACCTGGCGCAGCGGTACATGGCCGCGCCGAACACCCACGAGGCCAAGCGGGGTGCGCGGCTTTCGTCCGCGTTGTACCTGTTGTGGCCGCTGGTGCTGATGTTCCCGATGTTCGCCGCGCCGCTGCTCATCCCCGGCGTCAAGGACCCGACGCAGTCCTACGCGATCATGACCACGACGTTCCTGCCGCCGGGCCTGATCGGCCTGGTGCTGGCCGGCATCTTCTCGCACACCATGGCGATGGTCTCCTCCGACGCCAACGCGATCTCCGCGGTGATCACCCGCGACATGATCCCGGCGATGTTCCGCCGCGCCCGCCAGTGGACCGACGTCCAGGGCCTCAAGGCGGCCCGGATCACCACGGTCGTGTTCGTCGCGCTGACCATGCTCGTGGCCACCCAGGCGCAGAACCTCGGCGGCGTGCTGCAGATCGTCGTCAACTGGGTTGCGGCGCTGATGGGCCCGATCTCCATCCCGCTGCTGCTGGGCATGCTGCCGTGGTTCCGCAAGTGCGGCCCGCGCGCGGCGCTGATCTCCTGGGCGGGCGGCCTGATCGACTACGCGCTGGTGTACTACGTCTTCAAGGCGAACCAGACCGTGCTCGTCGCCACCCCGATCCTCGTTTCGCTCGCGCTCTACATCGGCCTCGGACTGCTCGCCCCCGAGCGCAGCGCGGCCGCCGATGAGATCGTCGACACCGTGAACACCGCCGACGACGACGTCGACCGCAAGCAGGAAGGCACGACCGTGCCCGCCTGACGCAGGCCACACCCGGCCGAACCGAAACAGGACAAGAGAGCGGAAACTGATGGCACAGAACGAGATCGAGCTGGACGGCCTGCTGGCGTTCCCCCTCACCCCGTTCACCGAGGACCTCGAGGTCAACCTCGACGCGCTCGCGGAGAACGTGGAGAGCCACATCGCGGCGGGCGCCGGTGCGCTGTTCGTCGCGTGCGGCACCGGCGAGTTCAGCTCGCTCTCGCCCGCCGAGGTCACCTCGGTGCTCACCCGGGCCCGGGAGGTGGCCGACGGCCGCGTCCCGGTCTGGGTGGGCGCCGGGGGCGGCGCGGCGTCGGCGCGGGCCGGCATCGCGGCGGCCCAGGCCGGTGGCGCGGACGGCGTCCTGCTGCTGCCGCCGTACCTGGTCACCGGTCCTTCGTCGGGTCTCGTCGACTTCGTGCGGTACGCCGTCGGCGACTCGTCCGTGCCGGTCATCGTCTACCACCGCGGCACCGGCGTGTTCACCGCGCCGGCCGCGGCCGCCCTGCTCGACATCCCGTCGGTGGTGGGCCTGAAGGACGGCTACGGCGACGTCGAGTGCATGACCCGGATCGTCACCACCATCCGCTCGCTGGACACCGAACGCGCGCGGAACTTCCTGTTCTTCAACGGGTTGCCGACCGCGGAGGTCTCGGCCAAGGCGTACGCCGCGATCGGCGTCGCCCGCTATTCCTCGGCGGTGCACTGCTTCGCGCCGGAGATCGCGCACCGCTTCCACCGCGCGCTCGGCGAAGGCGACACGCGCGTGATGGACGCCCTGCTGACCGGGTTCTACCTGCCGCTGGTGGCGTTGCGGGACGAGACGCCCGGCTTCGCCGTCTCGCTCGTGAAGGCCGCCGCCCGGCTGCGTGGCGACAAGGTCGGCCCGGTCCGGCCGCCGCTGGTCGAGCCGACCCCGGAACAGATCCACCGGCTGGAGAAGGTCGTGGAGGACGGCTTCGTGACGCTGAAGGGGCTCGGCTGATGCAGATCCTCGACGTGGTGCTGACCCCGGTCGCGTTCGCGGACCCGCCGCTGCTCAACGTCATGGGCGTGCACGAGCCGTTCGCGCTGCGCAGCGTCGTCCAGGTCAAGTGCGAGGACGGGATCGTCGGGCTCGGCGAGTCCTACGGTGACGACGCCTTCCTGGGCGAGGTGCGCAAGGTGCTGCCGCGGCTGCGCGGCCACGACGTGTTCGACCTGCCCGGCCTGCAGCGCCTGGTCGCCGAAGCGCTGTCGGACACGGTGCTGACCGACGCGCACGGCTTGATCGGCGGCTTCTCGATCCGCAAGACCGTCGCGAGCGTGTACTCGCTGTTCGAGGTCGCCTGCCTGGACGCGCAGGGGCACTA
Organism: Amycolatopsis sp. NPDC003731; assembly: GCF_053586895.1. Lineage (NCBI taxonomy): Bacteria > Bacillati > Actinomycetota > Actinomycetes > Pseudonocardiales > Pseudonocardiaceae > Amycolatopsis > Amycolatopsis sp. NPDC003731. The sequence continues at coordinate 10,406 of NZ_JBSFNC010000196.1, forward strand.
CCTGGGCCGTCCGGTCACCGACCTCCTCGGCGGCAAGGCGCGCGACGCCGTCGAGTTCTCCGCCTACCTGTTCTACAAGTACGGCAAGCACATCGACGGCCGCGAGGACTCCTGGGGCGAGATCACCACGCCCGAGACGCTGGTCGGGTCGGCGAAGCGGATGTTCGACGAGTACGGCTTCCGCTCGATCAAGCTCAAGGGCGGCGTCTTCGAGCCCGCGCAGGAGGTCGACGGCGTCCGCGCGCTGGCCGAGGCGTTCCCCGGGAGCCCGCTGCGGATCGACCCGAACGGCGCCTGGACGGTCGAAACGGGCATCCGGGTCGCTCGCGAGCTCGATGGCGTCCTGGAGTACCTGGAGGACCCGACGCCGGGCATCGACGGCATGGCCCAGGTGGCGGCCGAGGCGTCCATGCCGCTGGCGACCAACATGTGCGTGGTCAACTTCGGCGACGTCGAACCGGGCTTCCGGGCGCGGGCGATCGGCGTCCTGCTGTCCGACCACCACTTCTGGGGCGGGCTGCGGGCCACGCAGTCGCTGTCGGTAACGTGCGAAAGCTTCGGCGTCGGCCTGTCGATGCACTCCAACAGCCACCTCGGGATCAGCCTGGCCGCGATGGTGCAGGTCGCCGCGGCGACGCCGCACCTGACCTACGCGTGCGACACGCACTGGCCGTGGAAGGTCGAGGACGTCATCGAGCCGGGCGTGCTGGAGTTCCGCGAGGGCGCCGTCGCGGTGCCGGCGACGCCGGGGCTCGGGATCACGCTCGACGAGGACGCGCTGGCCCGCCTGCACGAGAACTACGTCCGATGTGGACTGACCAAGCGCGACGACGGGACCTACATGCGGAAGTACGTGCCCGGGTTCGAAGCGAACACGGCGAGGTGGTGAACCGGTGAAGGTGACGGGATACGCCTACCCCTGGGACGTCGTCGAACCCGATTTCGTGGCGCGGGTCCGGGCGCTCGGCGTCGACGAGGTGGCCGTGGCGCTGTCGTACCACAGCGCCCGCGCGGCGACACCGTGGTCGCCGTCCCGCACGGCGGTGGTGGCGCGGCACGCGGCGTTCTACCGGCCGGTGACCGATGGGTGGGGCGAGCTGCGTCCGTCCACTCCGGACTGGGTGGCGTCTCCGGATTCCGGGGGCGACGCCGTCCGGCTGCTCACCGAGGCCGGGATTCCGGCCGCCGCCTGGATTGTCCTGACCCACAACTCGCAGCTGGGCTACGAGCACCCGGACGTTGTGGTGCGCAACTGCTTCGGCGAGGCTTACTCGTGGGCGCTGTGCCCGTCGCAGCCCGCCGTGCGCGAGTACGCCGCGGCCGTGGTCGCGAATTCGGTGGCCGGGCTGGAGCTGTCGTCGGTGATCCTCGAAGCCTGCGGGCCGCTCGGGGCGATCCACCAGCACCAGCACGAGAAGACCGACGGCGTGTGGGCGCCCGCGGTGGCCCGGCTGCTGTCGATCTGCTGCTGCGAGGCCTGCGCGGCCGCGTGGGACGTCGACGCGGAGACGGTCCGGGCGCAGCTCGTCGAGGAGGTCCGGCGGCTGCTGGCCACCGGTGATCTGGGGATCACCGGCGACCGGCTGCCGCCGTCGTTGACCCAGCAGCTGCTGCGGGGCCGGCAGCAGGCCACCGATGCCCTGCGGGCCGCGGTTTTGGCCACGCTGCCACCGGGCACCCGGGTCGTGCTGCACGGCGCACTGGACCCCTGGGTCACCGGCGCGCTGCCGGGGCTCACGCCGTCCGCTGCGGACGACGTCCACGCGGTCGTATTGTTCGGGTGGGTGCCCGCCACGGGTGCCGAGGCCGTCGCGGCGGCCCGGGAGGCCTTGCCCGAGCGGGTCGCGATCGCCAGTTACATCACGGCGGTCGCCGCCGCGCCGGTGCCGGACATCGCCGCCTACGTCGGCGAGCTGGCCAAGGCGGGTGCCGCCGAGCTGCACCTGTACCACCTCGGCCTGGCCGGACCGGGTCGCTGGCCCGACCTGGAAACGGCCACCGCCGCCGCCCATGAGAACTGAGGAGCTGTTCCACCGATGAGCCAGGCCACCGATGCCGCCACGCTCGAGAAGATCCTGGCGGGAGCCGCCGAAGCCGCCCGTCCCGCCGCCGAGGCGACCCCGGCCGAACGCGCCGGCTGGCTGACCGCCGTCGCCGACGCCCTCGACGCCGCCGCGGGCGAACTGGTCCCGCTGGCGCACGCCGAGACGCACCTGCCGGAAACCCCGCGGCTGGCCGGCGAGCTGAAGCGCACGACGTTCCAGCTGCGCCTGTTCGCGGAGGTCCTGGCCGACGGCGAGTACCTCGGCGCCACCGTCGACCACGCCGACCCGGACTGGCCGATGGGCCCGCGCCCGGACATCCGCCGCGTCAAGACCGCGATCGGGCCGGTGCTGGTGTTCGCGGCCAGCAACTTCCCGTTCGCGTTCAGCGTCGCGGGCGGCGACACGGCGTCCGCGCTGGCGGCGGGCTGCCCGGTGGTCCTCAAGGCCCACCCGGGGCACCCGGAGCTGTCCGCGCAGACCGGCTCGATCGTGCGCGAGGCCCTGATCAAGGCGGGCGCTCCGGCGGCCCTGTTCAACGTGATCTTCGGCCAGGACGAAGGCGTCACGGCCCTGAAGGACCCCCGGATCGCGGCGGCGTCGTTCACCGGTTCGATCCCGGGCGGGCGGGCGTTGTTCGACATCGCCAACGCGCGGCCGCGGCCGATCCCGTTCTACGGCGAGCTGGGCAGCGTCAACCCGGTCGTGGTGACCGAGGCCGCGGTGGCCGCGCGCGGGGAAGCCGTGGCCAAGGGGTACGCCGGGTCGTTCACCCTCGGTGCGGGGCAGTTCTGCACCAAGCCGGGCCTGCTGTTCCTGCCTGCGGACCACAACCTGACCGAGACGCTGCGCGCGGCTCTCGACGGGGCTCCCGCCCAGCCGATGCTGAACGACCGGATCGCGGCCGGGTTCTCTTCCCGGCTGTCCGAGCTGCGAGAGGTTCCGGGCGTCGAGGTCGTGTCGTCGTCGCCTTCGTCCGCGCCGGCGTTCACCCCGACGCTGCTGGCGACGACCGGCAAGCAGTTCCTCGAGGGCGGCACCACGGTGCACGAGGAGTGCTTCGGGCCGGCGTCGCTGATCGTCACGTACGCCGACCAGGCCGAGCTGCTGCGCCTGCTGGAGGTGATCGAACCGGGGCTCACCGCCACGATCCACGGCGAAGAGTCCGATGTGGACTGGCTGCGGCCGGTGCTGCCCGCGCTGGCCCGCATCGCCGGCCGGCTGCTGTGGAACGACTGGCCCACCGGGGTGACGGTGAGCTGGGCCCAGCAGCACGGCGGCCCGTACCCGGCCACGACGGCCCCGACGACGACCTCGGTCGGCACCGCGGCGATCAAGCGGTTCCTGCGCCCGATCGCCTGGCAGGGCTTCCCGGACGCGCTGTTGCCCGAACCCCTGCAGGAGGCCAACCCCTGGCAGCTGCCCCGCCGCACCGACGGCTCCCGCTGACCCGATCGCACCACCAGAACCACTGATGGTGCGGACCCGCCGGGGGCGCCCCCCGGTTCCACTTTACCGCTCGGCACCGACAGTTTCCGTTGCCGTGGGGGGGGGGCCCGAGGGGAAAAGACCACAGGTGGACCCCCCCCAAAAAACCCCCCCCCCAAAAAAAAACCCAAAACCCCAAAACACAAAAAAAAAAA
>NZ_JBSFNC010000197.1:0-13938 GCF_053586895.1 Amycolatopsis sp. NPDC003731
GGTCAACTTCGGGGTGACAGGGCTGCTCGCGCTCACTGGCCACGCGTACCTGGGTGGACGACACGCGAGTGGTCCGGCTGGGTACGCGTGTCGTCCGTTCAGGTACGCGTGTCGTCCGGCTGAGTACGCGTGTCGTCCGGCTGGGTACGCGATAGCGCGCCGGAAACTGTCGGTGCCTGGCGGTAGCGTGGAAAACGGGGGCTGCTCAGGCCGGTTTGCGGGGCCGGAACTCGAGGAACGCGCCGGCCGCGGCCAACGCGCCGGCCGTGCACGCCGCCGCGGTGACCACCTGGGTGGGTGATCCGTGCAGCCACGTCGTGATCAGCAACGCCTCCACGCCGACTGCCGACCACATCAGGACCGTCACGCGGCGGTCGCGGTCGGCCAGCCGTGCGTACAGCAGGATCTGGACCAGCGCCAGCATCGAACCCGCCAGGGCGAACGGCCACACCGGCATCGTGCTGCCCGCGTACCGCGCGCCGCCGATCACCGCCAGGAGCGAGGGGCCCAGCACCAGCGACACCAGCAGCACCAAGGCGTCCAGGCCGCCGCACACCAGCAGCGCCACCGGCAGCACCCGCCGACGCCGGTCGGACACCGCGAACCGCGGCAGCACCAGCACCCCGACCGCCTGCGGCAGCCAGTACGCGATCTTCGTGACGATCGCCCCCAGCGCGTACTCGCCCGCCTCGCCCGCCGGAAGCGTGTGGCGCGCCAGGACCAGGTCCAGGTTGACCAGCAGCACCAGCGCCAGCATCGCCTGCGCCGTGTGCAGCACCTCGCCGCCGTGGCGGTCGGCCCAGCGGGGCCGCGGGCGGCCGCAGAGCTGCCAGCCCGCCACCACCACCGCGAGCGAACCCGCCGCCGCGCCGGCCAGCGCCCCCGTCGGGGACCCCGAGAGCACCAGCCCCACCAGCGATCCGCCGACCTTGCCGGCGCCCTCCAGCGCGATCAGGCCGGACAGCACGGCGAACCGGTGGCTGCCCTGGAGGAGCCCGTGGAACACGCCCAGCAGCGTCAACGGCCCGAGCGCCGCCGTCACCAGCAGCGCCGGGGCCAGCGAACCCAGGTGCAGCAACAGCACCAGCAACGGGCTCAGCATCAACGCCGTCGTCGCGACGATCGCGCTCGTCACGAGGCCGAGCGCGAACAGTGACCCCTGGGACAGCGACGGCGAGCGGGCCACCCGCAGCGCCACCACCGTCTGCAGGCCCATCGCCGGCACGACGCCGATCACCAGCACTGCCAGCAGCGAGCTCAGCTCCCCGAACGCGCCGGGCGCGAGGATCCGCGCGGCCGCCAGGCTCAGCACGTAACTGGCCGCGTTGTTGCCCGCGAGCGCGAGCGAGACGAGGATCGCCGCGACCCGGTTGCCCGTCCGGGCCGGGACTTCGGTGTCTACGCTCAACGGCGGGCTCCCGTTACCGGTGGGTAATGACCAGGGACCATAACCGCGCACGCAACGGAAAGGAAGGGCCGTGGACGCACCGGGCAGGCGGCTGGCCCTTCCCGTGCTGGCGGCCGCGCTGGCGTTCGCCGTCTGCGGGCCCCTGCTCGGCCGCGGGTTCGTCCTGAGCTACGACATGGTGTTCGCGCCCCGGCAGTACTTCGTGCCGGACGCCTTCGGGGTCGGCAGCACGCTGCCGCGGTCGGTCCCCGCCGACGCCGCTGTCGCGCTCGCCACCACCGTGCTGCCCGGCGACATCGTCCAGAAGCTCGTGCTGCTCCTGGCCATCTTCTTCGCCGCCCTCGGCGCGGGACGGCTCGTCCCCACCGAACACCCGGGCACCCGGCTCGTCGCGGCGACGGCCTACGCCTGGACGCCGTACGTCGCCGAGCGGCTGTTCATCGGGCACTGGCCGCTGCTCCTGACCTACGCGGCCCTGCCGTGGCTCGTCGGCGCCGGACTCGCCGTGCGCGCCCACGAACCCGGTGGCCTGCCGCGGCTGGTGATCGCCGGCGCCCCGGCCGTGCTGACCCCGCCCGGCGGGGTCCTCGCGGCGGCCGTCATGGTCGTCGCCGCCGGATCGCGCCGGCTGTGGCAGACGGTTCCGCTCGCCATCGCGCTCAACCTGCCCTGGCTGGTCCCGACGTTCCGCAACGCCGGGGGCACGTTCTCCGACCCGGCCGGCGTGTCGGCGTTCAGCGCCCGCGCCGAAAGCTGGGGCCCCGCCCTGCTGAGCGTGCTGGGCCTCGGCGGCATCTGGAACGCCCAGACGGTCCCGGAAAGCCGGTCCGTGCCGCTGGTTCCCGTGCTGACGCTCATCGTCGTCGCGGTGGCGGTCGCCGGACTGTGGCCACTCGCGCGCCGCTGGGGGAAGGCCCCGGTCCGCTCCCTGACGGCTCTCGGCGTCCTCGGCGTCCTCCTGGCTTCGCTGGCGACGTTGCCGGGCGGCGACACGCTGCTCACCGCCGCGACGCGGTACCTGCCCGGGGCCGGACTGCTGCGGGACGCCCAGAAATGGGTGGCCTGGTGGGCCTTGCCGCTCGCCCTGGGCTTCGCGTTGGCCGTCGAAGCCGCCGCGGCGAAGCTGAACACCGCGCGGGGACGCGTCGGCTTGGTGACGGCGGCGGTCGTCTTCCCGCTGCTGACCATGCCGGACCTAGCATGGGGAGGTTTGGGACGGCTGGCCACCGCGCAGTACCCGGCCGACTGGCAGGAAGTGTCCGAAAAGCTCGGTGACCGGCCCGGCGACGTGCTCGTGCTGCCGCTCTCGGCGTTCCGCGGGTTCGCCTGGAACGACGACCGCACCCAGCTCGACCCGGCGCCGCGCGTGCTGCCGAAACCGGTGCTGATGGACGACACCCTGCTGGTCGGCGCCGAGCGGATCGCCGGTGAGGACCCGCGGATCGGGGACGTCAACGCGGCGACGTCCGCGCGCGAGCTCACCGACGCCGGCATCGGCTGGGTCCTCGTCGAACACGGGACACCCGGCTACGTCGACCCGCGGTTGCTCGCCGGCGCGACGCCGGTGTGGTCGGGTGAGTGGCTGACGCTGTACCGGACCCCGGGTGAGCCCGCCGTGAAAGCGATCTCGTGGGCGCCCGCCTTGCTGGCGAACGGAGTAGCGCTCGCGTTGCTGTGCGTCGCAGTGTTGTGCCGCATGTTACCGATGCGTACATTGGGCCGCGGCAGGATTCTCCCGCCGCGGAAGGAGTGACACGTGGGCACGGTCATCGGCGCGATCGTCGCCGTCATCATCGGCGGCGGAGCGGCGACAGCGGGGGGCTTCGCCCTCATCACCTCGGCCAACCCGGACACCGCCGCTCCGGTGCAGGAGAAGCTCAACGCGCAGGTGAAGTACAACCCGGCCGACCACCCGCTCAAGCTCTACGGGGACCACTGACGCTCGCCTCCGACCACGCCCACCGCGTCGTCGGGCTCTACGGCGACCCCACCGTTTCCTGGAGCATCCTCCTCGAAGCGGAACTCGGCGCGGCCGCACCGGAACCGGAGAAGCTCCGGGCCCGGCTGGCGGCCGCGATCCAGCAGTACCCGCACCTCGGTGTGCTGCCCGGGATCGAGCGGATCGGCGACCTGGCGGAAGTCCGGGATCGCTTCGCTTCGGCGCCCTACGAACGGGACGCGCCGCTGGTGCGTGTCGCCGTCGGCGAGCGGACGCTCCTCATCGCCGCGCACCACGGCGCTCTGGACGGCCTCGGCCTGCTGTCGCTGCTCGGCATCCTCCTCGACGTCCCGGTTTCCTCGGGGGCACGCGGGATCGGTGAACGGACGGGCGGCAAACCCTTTGCCCTTTCGGCCCTCCAGCGGCTCGCTGAGGCGCTTTTCGCGCCCCCAGGCCGGATCACGCCCGACCGAGGGAGCGAGGGCGTGGGAGACGTCTTCGTGGCCTGCCACGAGCCACGCCTGCGGTTGGGGGCCGCGGGGTTCGTCGCGGCCGCCGCCCGCGCCACCGAACGCTGGAACCGCGCGCACGGGGCCCGCACGGCCCGGGTCGTGGCGGCGCTGGGCGCGTCACGGAGGTCCGGTGCGGCGCCGGAACCGGTGCACGACAGCGCGTTCTTCCGGCTGCGGCTGGCGCGCGGCGCGGACGTCGCCGCGGTCCTGCGGGCTCAGCCGCCGGAGCCGGACTTCCCGGCCCGCAGCAGCCGGCTGGCCCGGCTGGGCACGCGGTTGCTGGCCGGCCGGCTCGGGTCGACGTTCCTGGTGTCGAACCTCGGCGTGGTGTCCACCGGGGACACCGTGCGGACGCTGGCGTTCTACCCGGCGGCGAGCGGCCGGTCAGGCGTGGCGTTCGGCGCGGCGACCACCGGCGGCCGGACCACGGTCACCGTGCGGGCCCGCCGCAAGGACTTCGACGCGGCCGCGGCCGCCCGGCTCCTCGGCGAGTTCCGGGACGCGGTGCGGGACCAGGGTCCGGGGCCGGGGGACCGGCTGCCCGGAGACGCTCCGCACCAGTGACTCGAACTGGCCGACACTGGCGTCCCAGCTGTACTTCCCGGCCCGCTCGGCGCCCGCCAGGCCCATCTCCGCACGGCGGAGACCGTCGGCGAGCAGAGCGTCGACCTGCGCGGTGAAGTCGTCGAAGTCGTCGGCCAGCAGGCCGGTCCGGCCGTCCACGATGGACTCGGTGACGCCGCCGGCGGCGCGGTAGGCGACCGAGGGGACGCCGTGCGCCGCGGCCTCCATGATGACGATGCCCCAGCCCTCCTTGACCGACGGGCACAGGTGCAGCCACGAGCGCGCGAGGATCTCGTGCTTGGCCTGCTCGTCGACCCAGCCGTGCAGGACGACCCGGTCGGCGACCCCGCGCGAAGCCGCGTGGTCGCGCAGGACCTCGTCCCACGGCCCCTGCCCGACGACCTCCAGCCGCAGCGCCGGCCAGCGCCGCGCGAGCCGCGCGACGACGTCGATGGCGTGCTCGATCCGCTTGTGCGGCACCAGCCTGCTCACCGCGACCAGGGTCGGTTCACGGTCCCGTCCGGACGCGCAGGGCGGGGGTGCGTCGAGGCCGTTGGGGACCACCGTGACGCGCTCGCGGCCGACGCCCAGCTCGGCCAGTTCCGCCTTGGTGACCTCGGAAACCGTGACGTAGGAGCACTTGCGGAACAGCCACGGCGCCAGCCGCGACTCGATCCACCAGCCGACCCGGCCCAGGGTCTCGCCGAGCGCGCTGATCCACTGTTCCTTGTGGACGTGGTGGACCAGCACCAGCACCGGGCAGCCGGCGACCAGCCGGGCGAAGAACGGCATCCCGTTCTGCACGTCCACCACGAGGTCGGCGCGGGCGTGGCGGATCGCGCGCAGGGCGTGCAGGTAGACGCCGAACTTGTTGCCCCGCCGCCGGTAGCGGACGCCGTCACGCCACTCGCCCGCGGTCGCTCCCGGGTAGGCGGCGCACTGGATCTCGACCCGGTACCCCGCTCTGGCCAGGCCTTCGGCCATCCGCTCGACGTACCGCTCCGAGCCGCCGCCCTCGGGGTGGCCGGTGTCGCGCCAGTTGAGGAGGAGCACACGAGGACGTTGCATCGGGTTTTTCCAAACTGTAGCGACGGTGCTAGGTTACTGGTGCGTACACTCTAGATGAACGTATTCCGGAAAGCGACGGTTCAATGGTGGGTAATCCGGTTCTCGTCGCGACTGCGCAGCCGCATCGCGCCACGCTCCGCCGGTCCGTGACCCTGTTCCGGACATTCCTCACCGAGCAGACCGACCCGGACGGCTTCTATTCCGCGCTCGCCGCCGACTCCGTCCGGCAATTGGCCTCGCACGCTCCGCTGCCGGGGCGCACGGTCCTCGACGTCGGCGGCGGGCCGGGGTATTTCTCGGACGCCTTCCGCGCGGCCGGCGCGGTCTACCTGGGCCTCGACCCGGACGTCGGCGAGCTGTCCGCCCGCGGCGAGCCGGGGGAGAACATGATCCGCGCCAGCGGCACGGAACTGCCGGTGCGCAGCGGATCCGTGGACATCTGCTACTCGTCGAACGTGCTGGAGCACGTCTCCGAGCCGTGGGTCATGCTCGACGAGATGTGCCGGGTGACCAAGCCCGGCGGCACGGTCTTCGCGTCGTTCACGCCGTGGTATTCACCGTGGGGCGGTCACGAGACAGCTCCGTGGCATTTCCTCGGCGGTTATTACGCCCGGCAGCGCTATGCCCGCAAACTCGGGAAGCAGCCGAAGAACAAATTCGGTGAAAGCCTCTTCCCGGTTTCGGTCGGCGCCGCGCTCCGCTGGGCGAAGGCGACGCCGCTCGCCGATCTGGTGGCCGGGTATCCGCGGTACCACCCGGGCTGGGCGATGTGGATCGTGCGGATTCCCGGCCTCCGGGAAATCGCGTCCTGGAACCTGGTCCTGGTGCTGCGGAAGCGCTGATTCAGGTGCGGGCGTAAACCGCCTGGCGCCGCTGCCTCGGCGCCGGCGGCGAGGCCGGGCGGCGGCGGACCAGCAGGTAGACCGCGACGAGGATCAGCACCCCGCCGCCGATGCCGAGCCAGAGCGGGCCGGTGCTCGACAGGAACTCCAGCTTGCCCTTGTTCGCGTCGATCTGGTCGACCATCTGCGCGATCGTCTTGCCGTTGTAGGCGAGCGTCCCGTCGAACACGACGGTCGGCGTGCCGCCGGTGGCGCGGCGCAGTTCCTGGTGCTGCTGTTGCTGCTGCTTCACCTCGACGCCGGTGACCGGTTCCACCCACATCGTGTTGACGCCGCGGTAGTACAGGTCCGCGTCGACGCTCGACTCGGTGGCCCCGACGAGCGAGCCGGGCACCGACTTCGTCTCGAGCTTGGTGTCCGGGATGTCCTGCACGAACTTGTAGGTCTCGATCCCGTTCACCTCCTCGACGCCGGTGAACCGGGCGGTGACGGCCTTGCCCGTGTTGTCGTCGTAGACCGGGTAGTCCTTCTGCTCGGTGCCGAAGGGGAACTTGAAGTTCAGGCCGGGCTGGGCCTTGTAGATGTTCTGCTCGGGCGGCTTCTGGCCGTCCTTGTCGGCCTTGTCCTTGAGCTCGGTGACGTAGCTGCTTTCCTTGGTGCAGCTCGGGTCGGCCGCGCCGCGCGGGTCGTAGCCCTCGGCGGTGCGCCGGTCGAAGCAGACCTGGCGCTTGCTCGCGGTGATCACGGTGCCGTCCGCGTCGTCCTTGACCTGCACCGCGAGCAGCCAGACCGCGTAGTCGGTGTCGGTGTGCATCTCCGGCCGGGCGAAGTTCGCCTGGACGCGGGCGGTGGCGGTCAGCTTCGCGTTTTCCCGGATCTCGGTGACCGGGCCGGTGCCCTTGTCGGTCACGGCGAGGACCTTGCTCGCGGTGCCTTCCAGCACCGACGTCGAATCCTGGTCGAGCGGCACCTTGGCGAGCTTCGGGTAGACGTAGGTCGGCAACAGCACCGCCCCGGCGACCGCGAAGACCCCCAGCGCCAGCAAGATCAGGCCCACAGCTCGTCGCAACGGTCCTCCTGGGTGGACACAAATTACCCGGCGGTAATCAGGTGCACGGATAGTGGCCCGCGCCACGTCGCGCGTCAAAGTGTGACCGGCGGTCACAGACGTCCGGTGCGACCGGAAGGTCGCATGCGCACGGCCGTTCGGACCAAGCGACCAAACATGTTTGTTCCCGGGCACAACGGGCCCGGCCGCACCATCGGACGATCCCCAGCCGCCGCGCCGGACCGAGAAGGAGAAAATCCCTTTTGCCCCAGGACCCCTCGATGGTCGCCATCGCGGCGACCGCGCGCTGGCGGGCCCGGATCGTGGCGGCGGCCGCGAGCGCGGGAATCACCCTCACCGACCCGCTGGCGGGAGTGCCCGGAATCCGGGTGCTGACGTGCGCCTCGGGCGACCTCGCGGCGATCGTCCCCCGGCTGGACCGCGGCACCGCCGCGGCCCGGCCGGCGATCGGAGCGCATTCGGACTCGATCGCCGACCGGGAGCTGAGGGACGCGGTGGCGGACGTCGCGGCCCTGCTTTCGTTGCACGGCAACGTGGTGCTGGACCTCGACGCGGGCGGGCGGCGGTCGCGTCCGGCCCGCCCGGACGTGGTGGTCTCGGCCGGAGTGGACCGTCCCCAGTGGACGGAGCCGGCGGTGACGCTCCCGGTCGGGCGCGACCGGCGGGGCGGCCCGCTGAAGGTGGCCCTGACGGCGGGCCCGGGTTTCGAGGGGGCGTTGCTGGAGTTGGCCCGCTTGGTCGAAGCCGACGCGGCTTAGCCGGTCAGTCCTCGCCGAGGATCGCCGTCGCCCGGATCTCGACCCTCATGCCCGGCGCGCCGAGTGCCGCCACGCCGAGCTGGGTCCAGATCGGGGCGCGATCGCCCATGCGCTTGCGGAACTGCTCCACCATCACCCGCGTGTGGTCGTCGCCGATGGTGTCGTCCGCCGTGGGGAGGTGGAACGAATCCACCGAGACGACGTCCGCCCAGGTGGCGCCCGCCGTGGCCAGGGTGCGCTCCACGTTGTCGAACGCCCGGACGATCTCCTCCTCGAGGTCCGCCGGGAACACCGTGTCGTCGTCCCAGCCGCCCTGGCCCGAGATCTCGACGCGGTTGCCGATGCGGACCGCCTGGCTGTAGTGCAGGGCGGCCAGGTGGCGCGGGCCGTAGCCCGGGGTCACGAAAAACACGGTGTCTCCTCCGATTGACTTCACGCTTGAAGTCAAGCTAGCACAACTTCAAGCGTGAAGTCATCCTGCGGCGGTTAGGGTGCCACCCATGGGCACGGATCACGGAGGCACGCGCTGGCTCAGCCCGGCCGAAAAGGAAGCCTGGACCGGGCTGGTTTCGCTCATCCTGCTGCTCCCGGGCCGCCTCGAAGCGCCGCTGCAGCACGAAGCCGGCCTGACGCTCTTCGAGTACCTCACCCTCAGCCACATCTCGGAGGCGCCGGAGCGCCGCCTTCGGATGAGTGAACTCGCCTACCTGGCCAACGGTTCCCTGTCCCGGTTGTCCAATGTGGTCAAGCGGTTCGAGCAGCGCGGCTGGGTCGAGCGCTCGCCCGATCCCGGCGACGGCCGGTACACCCTGGTCGCCCTCACCGACGCCGGGTTCGAGGTGGTCGAGGCCGCCGCGCCGACGCACGTGCGCAGCGTCCTGGACGTCCTCGACCCCCTCACCGCGGCCGACCAGCAGGCGCTCGCCCGGATCGCCGCCAAGCTGCGCGTCCGGCCCGCCGATCTGGGCCAGGCGTGATGTTCAGGGACGTTGCTCGAGGTTGCGGTGATCCGCGGCGGCCTGTCCCCGGACACCCCGGCTAGGGCCTGTATCGAAGTGGGTCAGAGCCATTCGTTGATGGCCGCGATGTGAACGGTGGTTTCGTAGCGGACGGCGAGCTTGTCATAGCGAGTGGCTACCCCACGGTGGCGTTTGAGCCTGTTGATGCCACATTCCACGGCGTGACGCTGCTTGTAGATCTCGGGATCGAAGGCCGGTGGCCGGCCACCCCTCGACCTCTTGGCCTTGCGGGGCGCGTCCTGATCAGCCTTGCTCGGGATGGTCGCCTTGATCCCACGACCGCGCAGGTGAGCTCGATTGGCCTTCGAGGTGTAGGCCTTGTCCGCCGACACCCGATCAGGACGCGCCCGCGGCCGGCCGACGCCCGGAGTGGTCCCTCCGGGCGGCTCGGCTTGCAGATGCCCCTTTTCCGCGCGCCCGCCGCATGCTGATGCGCCCGCGCGATCGTGGAATCCGCGCTCACGTCCCACGGATTCGCCCGACCGCCTCTGCCGCGGCTTGCAACGCGGTCGGAATCGCCTGCTAGACACCGGCACGTTGCCAGCGCCGGAACAGCCGATAAGCCGCGGCCCAGGATCCATACCCTGCGGGCATGTCCCGTCACGGCGCACCGGTGCGCACCCGCCACCGGATTCCGTCAAACAGCTGCCGTCTGCTCCACAACGACGGCCGACCGGGCCGTGACGACACCGGCAGCAACGGCTCCAGCGCTGCCCACTGGTCGTCGGTCAGGTCAAACCGCCCCGCCGCCGCCAGGGTGTCCACGAGGTCTCCGGTATTCAGGTTCTTCTTGGTCGACGAACCACCTACCGGAGACCTCACCCATGTCGGCTACCGACACGCCCAACAGCGCCGACTCAGCTCCACTTGCTCGAGACGACTTCGATACAGGCCCTAAAGGTCTTCTTCGACCCACTCCAGCAGGTCGCCCGGCTGGCAGCCGAGCACCCGGCACATCGCTTCCAGCGTGCTGAAGCGGACCGCTTTCGCGCGGCCGTTCTTCAGCACCGCGATGTTGGCCGGCGTGAGGCCGACCTTCTCGGCGAACTCCCCGACGCTCATCTTCCGCTTGGCCAGTTCGACGTCGATGCGCACGACGATCGGCATCAGATGACCGCTTCCAGGTCGGACCGGAGCGTGGTCGCCTGGCGCAGCAGGGCGCGCATGACCACCATCAGCAGCCCGATCACCGTGATCGCCACGGTCACCAGGAACAGCAGCATCGGCATCCCCGGGTCGTCCGCGTTGAAGCCGACGAAGAGCAGCATGCCGACGAACACCAGCCACGCCGCGGCCACGGACCACACGATCGCGTCCACCCACTTCAGTGACGCCGTGGTGAAGATCCGGTCCTTCTTGACCAGGGTCAGCAGCTTCCACGTCGCGACGACCACCACCTGGACGCACAGCACCAGGAAGACCGCGATGGCGGTCAACGGCCAGCGCAGCGGCGCGTCGTGCGGGTTCTGCTGCGCGTGGTAGGCGATCCCGCCCGGCAGCGACAACGTCTGGAACACGACGAGGACGCCGAACAGCACCACGAGGAACACTCTGAGCGCGGCGACAGCCCACTTCTCGGTAACCATGCGCCGACTATCGCCGGGTTCCTATCGAAAGTCAATCGGTAGTGATCGAAAAGCGATCATTCCGGCTCGGGATCCAGGCGGACCGACTCGAGTGCGACGTACAGCTCGCCGACGTCGACCGGGTCGGTGAGGTCGCGCTTGGTCAGCTCCTGCACGCGGCGCAGGCGGTAGCGGACCGTGTTCGGGTGCACGAACAGCCGGTCCGCGGCGTCCTTCGCCGAGCCGTGGCCGGCGAACCAGGCCAGCAGCGTGTCGAGCAGGACCTTGCGCTCCGCGCCCGGCAGGGCGAGCACGCCGGCCAGTGCCGAGCGGACGACTTCGCGGGCCATCCCCGGCGCGGCCGCGACCAGCGTCGTCACCGGCGAATCGCCGAACACCACCACACCCGCGGTCGCCGCCGGCAGCGAGCGGCGGGCGATCCGGGCCCGGTGCAGGGCGTCCGGGACGTCGGGGAAGCCGGTGAACGGCCTGCTCATCCCGGCCGCGACCGGCAGCGAACCCAGCACGTCGCGCAGCCGCCGGACGTCCTCGATCCGATCGATCGCGACCAGACCCGCCTCGCCGCCGGGCCGCCACGCCGACCGCCAGCGCCGCGCCCGCAGCAGCGCCTCGACGGAGTCGTGCTCGTCCGGCTCGACGCGTTCGGTGACCACGGCGACGAACATGCCCGCGGTCGGCAGGCCGAGCTCGCGGGCTGCGGCCTCCATCTCGGCCTGACCGGCGAGCCGGCCGCGCAGCAGGTCGTCCAGCAGCCGCGCGTTGGCGTGCGACGGCTCGGCCGCGACCTCCTCGTAGGCGGTGGTCAGCGCTTCCGAGTAGTAGTCGATCGCCTTCCAGACGTAGGAGTTGATCTCGATCGTCCGGGCCGGGTTGAGGAACTCCGGGCCCGCGAGCTCGAGCAATCCTTCGTAGACGAAGGTGCCGCCGATCCGGAACGCGCGCAGCACGGCGGGCAGCGGGATGCCCTGGCGCGCCTGGGCGAGGCCGGTCTTGCGGGCGGCGTCGAGGGAGAGGCCGCGGCCTTCGGCCAGCGCCGTCAGCGCGCGTTCGAGGTTGGCCTCGCAGACCTGCCGCAGCTCGTCCGGGGCGGCGTCGGCCACCTGCCGGTAGAACTCGTCCTGCTCACTGAGCAGCCGGGCGAGGCGGTCGGCGAACTCCGGCAGCCGGGTCAGCATCTCGCGGACCAGTTCGCGGTGTTCGCGAGAGACCGGCCTGGCCGGAGCTTCGATGCCCATTCCTCACTTTAGCTCGGGTCCGCCGCCCGGGACACGCACGAACTTGAGCAAAATTCATGTCCACCGGGTGATCGACGTCGTGAGCTCTTGACGGCTCAGGCCGGTTTGCGCGCGGTCAGGTAGACGTGCGGCTCCGGGCCCGCGCCGGGGTGGTCGGGCACGAACTCGGCCTCGTCCGCGCGGACGATTTCGAGGCCCGCGGCCTGCAGCCGCTCCTTCAGCGGGTCGACGGCGAAACTGTACGCCCGGACCGGGTGCCCCATGAAGACGATGTCGACGCCGTCGACGTCGGCCGGCACGGTGGCGAAGACGAGCAGGCCACCGGGCTTCAGCCAGGCCGCCAGCCGGCCGAACATGGTCTCCTGCTCGGCCCGGGGGAGCTGGAGCATCGAGAAGAAGGCGGTGATCGCGTCCCAGGTGGCGTCCTCGAAGGACAGTTCGCGCATGTCACCGAGCTCGAACCGGGCGGCGGGCACCTGGCTGCGCGCGATCTCGACCATCTTCGGGGCGACGTCGTAGCCGGTGACGTCGTGGCCGCCGGCGACCAGGGATTCGGCGGTGGGGCGTCCGGTGCCGGAACCGAGGTCGAGCACCTCCGCTTCTGGCGGCAAGGCGTCGAGCAGGTCGGTGAGGGCGGCGCGGTGCCCGGTCGCGGTGCGGAAGGCGTGCTCGTAGTCGGTGCCGAGCGCGTCGAAGACTTCGGCGGCGGTTTCGGGGCGCGTCATGCCCGGGACTCTGCCAGACCTAGGATCGCGCCGTGGCTGGTTTGCGGGGTGTCTTCGCCGGGTTCGGCAAGAGCAGGGCGTTCGCGGTGCTCGGGCGGGCGCTCGTGCCGGCCGACCGGGTGCTGCTGCGGATCAGCGGCGGCCGGGTCGGCGTCGGCGCGGCGGTCGGGCTCCGGACGCTGCTGCTCACGACGATCGGTCGCCGCAGCGGCGAACCCCGTCAGGTGCCGCTGCTGTACGTCGCGCGGGAGACGGGGTACGTCGTCATCGGCTCGAACTGGGGCGGCGAGGCGCACCCGGCGTGGTCGGCGAACCTCCTGGCAAACCCGGCGGCGACGGTCGCGCTGAACGGGCGCACGATCGACGTCAGCGGGCGGCTCCTGACCGGGGACGAGCGTCAGGAGATGTGGGACGCGGTGGCGGCGTACTGGCCCGCGTACGACCGGTACGCCACGCGGGCCGCGCACCGGGACATTCGCGTCTTCCTGCTGGAGCCGGTCAGCCGATGAGGTCGGTGTGCCGGATCCGGTACACCTGCAGCCGCAGGTTGTAGTACTTGTCGGTCTCGCCGACCCAGTTCATGCCGAGCCGCTTGGCGACGGCGATCGCCCGCGTGTTGTTCGGCCGCGCGACGGCGAACAGTTCCTCGGTGTCCTGCGTGAAGGCCCATTCGATGAGGGCGGTCGCCGCCTCGGACGCGTAACCCTTGCCCCACACGCCGGGCGTCAGCTGCCAGCTCAGCTCGAGGTCCTCTTCGAAGGGCGGCAGCAGCCGGATGCCGAGGCCGCCGATCACCGCACCGTCCTCTTTGCGCTCGATGGCCCACCGCCCCCGCGGTGGCGGCAGGTTCGGCTGCGCTTCCTGCCAGGCGTGCAGCACCGCGCGCATCGCACCGATGTCGCCGACGCGGTCCATGGCCGGGGTCAGCCAGTGCGTGACGTCTTCCGCGCCGTAGATGGCGAACGCGGCTTCGGCGTCGGCAGGCGTCCAGTCCCGGATCACGAGCCGGTCGGTGCTCAACGGGGTCTCCATACCAGGACGTTACGCCGGGAGGTCGCCGATTGTTCCCGTCGCAGCGCCGCCGGTGGTGTCGCGAATGACTCATTCGGGACCTCCGGCGTCTCGAATGCCGGGATAGCGCGGCCAGAAGGGCCGGTCCCAGGTCCCGGTGGCGCTGATGACGGCCCGCGCGGCCCACGACTCGGCCGGGCTC
>NZ_JBSFNC010000198.1:0-13773 GCF_053586895.1 Amycolatopsis sp. NPDC003731
CATTCGGGACCTCCGACGTCCCGAATGAGTCATTCGCGACGTTCCGACCGGGCCGGCAAGCCGACGGCGACCCGGTCAGACCGAGCTCGTCGTCGCGGCTCCGGCGAGCATCTCACCGAGGCGGTGGCGCAGGGTGGCGGCGTCGGCGGGAGCGATGGTGATCCAGTCCCGGCCGTCGCGGCCGCGGGTCGCCTGGGTGAAGTAGCGGCCGGTCTCGGTGTCGAACCAGCTCAGCACCGGCGTCCGGGTGCGCGCGCCCAGCCGGGTGCGGGCGTTGGCGCCGATCTGGCCGCCGCGCAGCCGTGGCTGGGCGTGCAGCCGGGCCAGGGCCTTGCGGTCCTCGTCGGCCGACGCGCGCTCGTCGCCGTGGCCGCGGCGCTGCAGGAAGTCGCCGCCGGTCAGCTGCTCCATCGGCACCGTGAGCGACTTCTCGCTGCCACGTGGGGCTCCCGGCAGCAGCGACACGATCGCGCTGGCGAGCCCGTCGGCCGGACACGGCTGCAGGTGCAGGCCGCGGGTGTCCTGCACGGCCAGCAGGCCCTGGCCGCCCAGCACGCCGGCGACCGCGAGAAGCGGTTCGGCGTCCGGGGCGATCAGCTGGACGGCGTCCAGGCTCCGTTCGGGTGCCGCCAGGACGCCGAAGTAGTCCTCGACGTGCGGCTCGGGCCGGCCGCGGCCGTCGGCGAGACCGCGCGCGGCGAGCCCCTCCAGCGTGCGGCGGCGCAGCAGCGACCGCTCGTCGGCGGTCGCGCCGTGCGAACGGATGCGCAGCGGGTACGGCAGCTCGCCCAGCCCGGCCGACTCCCACAGGAAGTCCACCTCGACCGGGGTGAGCAGCTCGGCGTTCGGCATCGGGCCACCCCCCAGGAGAAACCGGGCCGGGCACACCGTCGGCGTGCCCGGCCCGAAAGGATCAGCGGTCTTCGTCGTCCCCGGACCAGCCGATGACCGGCGGCGGGGTCGCCTGGTTCGCGCCGAAGGCCTCGTCCGGGTCCGCCTCGATGAGGAAGGACGCGTGGGTGTGCTCCTCGTCCTGCTCGCCCTGGGCACCCTGCGGGGCCATGCCGCCCATGCCGGGGTTCATCGGCGGCGGCGTCTGCCCGCCGATGGTGCCCGCGGACGAGACGAGACCCTGCTGCGGCGCCTGGGCCGACGCGGCGCTCTGGCCCTGGCCGTCGGCCGCCGCCAGGCTCGTGTCGTCCTTGGACTTCGCGCCGGACTTGCTGCCCGCGCCCAGCGCCCGCGACGCGAGCGCGCCGAGGCCGCCGGCCACCCCGCCGATGCCGAGGCCCAGGCCGACCTTGCCGAGCGGGTTGCTGCCACCCGGCTGCCCGCTGCCCGCGGGGACGTGGCCCGCGCCGGTGCCGGTGCCCGCGCCGCTGACCGAACCGCCCGCACCGTCGCTGCCGAGGGTGGCCGCGTCCGCGCCGAAGCCCGCACCCGCGACGCCGCCGTGGACGCCGTTCGGGCCGACGACACCGGCGTGCTGCGCACCGAACGCGGCGCCGTGGCCGCCGAAGCCCGCGCCGCCGGAGGCGAAGATCGCGTCGCCCGCGCCGGGCAGGCTGCCCACCGAGCCCGTGCTGCCGACGCTGTTCACCGAGTTGAACGACAGGGAGTTGTGCGACGCCGTCGGCTTCATGCCGAGCGACTCCGGGCCGAAGCTGGGGGTCGAGTTGTCGACCTCCTTCATCGCCTGGGTGTAGGCGTTGAAGAACGCGACCTGCTGCGCCTTGACGTCGTTGGCCGCGTCCGCCTGCGCCTTCTGGTCGGCGATCAGCGCCGCCGGACCGCCGGCCAGCGCGGCCGCCATGGCCTGCTTCGGGTCGTAGTCCTTCGGGGCGGGCATCTTCTTGACCTCGGCGGCCGCCGCGGCCTGCTTGGCGAGCCGGTCGGACATCGTGTGCGCGGCGTCGGAAGCCTGCGAACCGGAGTTCGCTATGGCCACCAGCGCGCCCTGCGCCCCCGCGGCGCCCCGGCCGACCCACGCGTTGCCCAGCTCGGAGATCGCGTTGTAGAGGTGGTCGGACGCCTGCTTCAGCTCGGAGCCGTGGTGCGCCCAGACGTGCCCGGTCGCCTCGGCCGTGCCGGGGTCGTTGTTGTTGACCGCGCCGGCGTAGAGCTGCTGGCTTTCCTGCGCGTTCCAGTTCGGCGGGTTGGCGATCGCGCGGTCGCTGCCCATGTCGAAGCCGCCGGCGCTGCCGCGGGCGTTGTCGACGATGTTCTGCGACGCCGAGTTGTCGCCGAGCGGGACCAGCGAGCCCGGGTCGGTCGCCGCCGGCTGGTCGCTGTGGTTCGGAGCCATGACTACGAGTTCCCCTCTGGACTCAGGCGTTACGGAACGGGTCGGCCGCGGCCTGGTCGATCTCGTGGTACCGGGACATCGCCGTGACGATGCCTTCTTCGGCGGCGGAGTACTGGTCGAGCAGGTTCTGCAGCGCGGCGGCGTAGGAGTCGCCCCCGCCGTCCGCGCGCTGGACGAACTTCGCGGCCATCGCGTTGCCGACCGGGTTGTCGCCGAGCTTCGGCGGCTGGGCGAGCGTGCCCGCGCCGGCGAGCAGGGCCTCGACGGCGTCCTTGCCCGTGCGGATCTTGTTCAGCACGGCCTGCGCGGCGTCGGGGTCGATCCCGACCTGACCCGCCGCGGCCGCGGCCTTGAAGGCGTTCGCGTCGGCAGCGCTGCTGTTCCCCATCTGCACTCTCTCCCGTTCCCCCGACCCGGTCACCCGCGGGCACGATTGGTCTTCGCATAGGTTAACGCACGTGATCAGAGCCTATGACGCAAACTTCGTGCCCGGGGTTCCGCGGACCCGGTAATTGCGGTGAACGGTCGGTGAACCCCCGCCGGCGGACTACGAGGTGTAGACCTTCGGGTCCAAGGTGCCGATGTAGGGCAGGTCCCGGTACCGCTCGGCGTAGTCGAGGCCGTAGCCGACCACGAACTCGTTGGGGATGTCGAAGCCGATGTACTTCACCGGCACGTCCACCTTCACCGCTTCCGGCTTGCGCAGCAGCGAAACGACCTCGAGCGACGCGGGGTTGCGGCTGGCGAGGTTCTTCAGCAGCCAGGACAGCGTCAGGCCGGAGTCGACGATGTCCTCGACGATCAGGACGTCCCGGCCCGCGATGTCGCGGTCGAGGTCCTTGAGGATCCGGACGACGCCGGACGACGACGTCGCCGATCCGTACGAAGAGACGGCCATGAATTCCAGCTGCGTCGGCAGCGGCAGCGCGCGGGCGAAGTCGGTCATGAACATGACCGCGCCCTTCAGGACGCCCACCAGCAGGAGTTCGCCCTGCCCGTTGGCCGGATAGTCGGCGGCGATCTGCTCCGACAGCTCCGCGATCTTGTCCTTGATCTGCTGCTCGGTGACGAGCACGGAGGCGATTTCGCCCTCGTACACGGGTCATTCTCCTCGTGTGGTGGGTTGGGAGGTGAGGCAGAGCCTGCCACGGCACCGGCTCGCCTCCAAGTTGCCGGGCAACCACACGCCGCCCTGACCACGCCACCGGGCGACGAGGTCGTCGACCGCGCGGAGGTGCGCGTCGGTGAGCTCGCGCACACCCGATTGCAGCAACCACCTGCGAAGAACCCGCCGCCGCAGTGCCGCGGGCTCGGCCCCGAGGACGCCGGCGTCCAGCCCTTCGGCGCCGCCCGCGCGGGTGAAGATCATGTCCGCCATTGTGTCCAGCGCCTCATTGTCTTCACGCAGTTGCGCCGCCGTCCGGGCGAGCGCGGCGGCGACTCCGCCGTTGAGGACGTCCTCCAGCAACGGCAGGACCTCGGTGCGCAGCCGCACGCGCGTGAACCGCGGTTCGGCGTTGTGCGGGTCGTCCCACGGCTCGACGCCGAGCTCGGCGCACGCGGCCCGGGTGGTCGCGCGGCCGACGGCGAGCAGCGGGCGGCCCCACGGCGGGTCGTGCGGCCGCATCCCGGCCACGCTGCGCGGGCCGGAGCCGCGGCCCAGCCCGAGCAGGACCGTTTCGGCCTGGTCGTCGAGGGTGTGGCCGAGCAGGACGAGCCCGTGCCCGGAGAGGGTCCGGTAGCGGGCCTTGCGGGCGGCGGCTTCCGGGCCGCCCGGGCCGGTGACGTCGGCCCGGCGCACCTCGGCTTCGTCGGCGCCCAGCGCCTTCGCCGCGGCGGCCGCGTCGGCCGCGACCTTGGCCGAGCCCTCCTGCAGCCCGTGGTCGACGACCAGCGCGCGGACGACGTGCCCGCGGCGGTGCCCGACGTGCGCGGTGGCCTCGGCCAGCGCGAGGGAGTCGGCGCCGCCGGAGACCGCGACGCACAGCTCGGGTGGTGCTTCGACGGTCTCCAGGAAGGCGCGGACGGCCCGCCGGACGGCCGCGACCGCCGGCCCGGTCATCCGTGCAGGCGCCGGACCCACGCCGCCGGGTCGGAGATCTCGGCGCGCGACGGCAGGGTGTTCGGCGACCGCCAGACGGCGTTGAAGCCGTCCATGCCGACGGCATCCACGACGTGCTTGGTGAACTTCGCGCCTTCTTCGTACTGACGGATCTTCGCGTCGACGCCGAGCAGCGCCCGCAGCAGCCGGTCGAAGACGCCGCCGCCCTTGCGCCGGGCGGTGAACCGCGCGCGGATCTTGTCGACGCTCGGCACGACCTGCGGCCCGACGGCGTCCATCACGTAGTCGGCGTGCCCCTCCAGCAACGTCGAGAGCGCCAGCAGCCGGTCGAACACCGCGCGTTCCTTCGGCGACTGGAGCAGCTCGGCCAGGTTCAGCTTCGGGCCCTGCTTGATCGCCTCCGGGAGCCGGCCGACCAGGTCGGACAGGCTGTCCGTGCCGCCGCCGGCCAGCCCCGAGACGAGCCGCTCGACCTCGTCGGCGAAGTAGTCGCGCAGCCACTTGACCGCGGTGAACTGGAGCCGGTGGGTGCACTCGTGCAGGCAGACCCAGAGCCGGAAGTCGTGGCCGGGCACGTCCATCGCCTGCTCGGCGGCGACCACGTTCGGCGCGACCAGCAGCAGCGTGCCCGCGCGCTCCGGGCCGCCGAAGGGGTCGTACTGGCCGAGCACGCGGCTGGCGAGGAAGGCGAGCACCAGCCCGGTCTGGACGCCGGCGCCGCCGGCCAGGATCGGCCCCAGCGGCCCGCCCTGCTGCGGCAGCGCGCGCCCGGTCAGCGCGTCCAGCCCGGCCGCGGCCGATCTCACCCAGCCCGGGCGGTCGACCACCTCGCCGGGCAGCAGCGGCAGGTCGAGCCCCAGGTTCGTCAGCTGCCGCACGTGCCCCTCGGCCTCGGCGGTCAGCTCGCGCAGGTCGGTGACGGCCTCCTCGGCCCGTTCCCGCGGCACCTGCGGGCCGCCGCGCACCAGCAAGGCGCCGGTCTGCGCGGCGATCGCCCAGTCGACCATGGGCCGGGTCTGCGTTTCCTGACTCACCCTTCCGACGCTACCTGGCCGGTGCGGGGTTTCCGGCCACGATCTTCGTACGGTTCGGCGTCCGCTAGGCGCAGCCGCACTTGCGGAGGCTCGTCGCGAGGGCGTCGATGGCGTCGCGGCCCGGCTCGGTGTCGGAGCCGTTGGACATGAACGCGAACACCAGCACCCGGCCGTCCTGGTCGAGGACCAGCCCGGCGAGGGTGTTCACCGCGGTGAGCGTGCCGGTCTTGGCCCGCACCCAGCCGCGGCCGGCCTGCGACGCGGCCGTGTCGAACCGCTTGTCGGCGAGGGTGCCCGAGCCGCCCGCGACCGGGAGGCCCGCCAGCACCGGGCGCAGCTTGGCGGTGTTCGGGTCCTTGCCCTCCTGCGCCGCGGCGGCCGCCAGGAGCTGGGTGAGCAGCCGCGCCGGGATCCGGTTCAGCGACGAGATGCCGCTGCCGTCGGACAGCGCGACACCCGAGACGTCGAAGCCGTGGTCCTTCAGGACCTTGATGGTCGCCCGGGCACCGCCGGCGTAACTAGCCTCCTCGCCGTTGGCGAGCGCGACCTGCCGGGCGACCGCCTCGGCGAGGACGTCGTCGGACAGCTCCATCAGGTCGGACACCAGCTCGGTCAGCGGGGCCGACTTCACCTCGGCGACCACCTTCGCGTCCTTGGGCGCGGTCGCCTGGCCGCCCGCCGAGGCCCCGAGCTTCGAGGCGATCGACTGGGCGAGCGCGCTGCCCGCGTTCGCCGTGCGCTGCGAATTGTTGTCCTTGGGGTTGATGCGGCCGCCGTCGGCCATCACGGGCGCCATCTGCGTCGCGTACGTCGACGGCGCGTCGCCCGCTTCCCAGCCGGGCGCGGTCGTCGCGCCCTTGAACAGCGTCAGGTCGACCTGCACCTTCTTGACGCCCGGCACCGCCTTCTTGACCTGCGCGACGAGGTCGTCGACGTGCGCGGCCCCCGGGTACAGCGGGGAGTCGGTGCCCAGGGGCAGGTTGGTGAGGGTCGTGTCGCCGCCGCCGACCAGGATCACCGTGCCGGGGTCCGCGCCCTGCACGATCTTGGTCGGCAGGCGCAGGTTGTGGTCCAGCGAAAGCAGCGCGGCCGCGGACGTGAGCACCTTCGTCGTCGACGCGGGCGTCACCGGCGTCGAGGAGTTGCGGTCCCACAGGACGGTGCCGGTCACCGGGTCGATCACGCTGCCGGTGAGCTGGCCGAGCGCGCCGTTGCCGGCCGCCGAGGCGAGCGCGGCCTTGACGCCGTTCGCGGTCGGGGCAGTCCCGGAGGTGGCCGGACCCTGCAGCTGCCGGGTGGCCACCGGCGGCGACGGCGGGTCGCCCTTGGGCGCGTTCGGCGCCCAAGGCAGGGCCAGCCGGTTCGCCACCTTCGGGGTCGCCGCGGCGACCCCGGCGCCGGCGAGCACCAGGAGGACGACCACGACGAGGGCGATCAGCTTGCCCTTGCGCCGCTTCTTCGGCGGCTCTTCGGCGGCGGGCGGCTCGGCCGGCGTCGGCGGCTGGTCGTTCCGGGGCGGTTCGCTGCGCTGCTGGGGCTGCTGCTGGAAGACGCCGGGGAACGGGGTCGGGCGTTCGATCCCGACGGTCGCCTCGGCGTCGAACCGCTGGCCGTCCGGCTCGATCCGCTGCGGGCGGGCCAGCGAGCCGGCGGACGCCGACGGCACCACCCCGCGCGGCGGCTCCGGCGGCAGCGCGGCCCGGCGGTCGCCCGGTTCGGCCGCCCGGTCGCCGGTGCGGTCCTCACGCAGCTCGATGCGCTGGCTCCACGGCTGCGGGGCTTCGGGCTCCTCGCGACGCTGTGCGGCCGCGCGGCTCAGCTGCTCTTCACGGCGCTGTTGCTCCTCGCGCCAGTGCTTCAGCTCTTCACGCCACTGCTGCTGCGGCTCTTCCGGCTTCGGCTCCTCCCGGGGCGGCACGTGGCGCTCGACCGGCACCACGGGCACCGGCCCGGACGGCTTCACCTCGATGTACTGGGTGCTTTCCCCGGCCGGCTTCGGCTTGGGCGGCTCGACGTACTGGGTGCTCTCGCCGGCCGACGCGGCCGCCTCGGGCTTGAGCTCGGACTGCTCGACCCGGATGTATTGCGTGCTCTCCTCGGCGGGCTTGGCCGGGGGCTGCGGCTTCTTCGGCTCGCGGCTGCCGAGGCGGTCGGCGAGGTCCTGCTTGGCCGGCGACGGCGGGGGCGGGGGCTCCTCGGCCGGGGCGTTGAGGCCCGGGATCGGCTCGGGCGGGACGTTCGGCGCGAACCACGAGCCCTTGGGCGCCTCACTGCCTGTGACCTTGGGCACGCCGGGGCTGCCCGCGGCGGCCTCCGGCGGGTCCGGCAGCGCCATCGGAGTGGTCTCCCGCGCGCCGGACGACGAGCGGTCTTCGTCCGACGAAGGCCACATCGGCTGGTCGTTTTCCGGCACCCACCACTCCTTCTCACCTGCCCCGGGAGGGGCCAAGCTCACATGCCGTGTGGCCGACATCGATGCGGCCCCCCGGCAGGGCGTAGTCCACACTAGGAGACGTCAAGAGAGTCATGAAGGTTGCCGCCCGCGATGCGGGTATGCCCGGATCTACAAGAAGCAGCGAGGACGGCGTGGAGTTCGACGTCACGATCGAAATCCCCAAAGGGGAGCGCAACAAGTACGAGGTCGACCACAAGACCGGCCGCATCAAGCTGGACCGGACCCTGTTCACGGCCACGCAGTACCCGGCCGACTACGGGTTCATCGACGACACCCTCGGCCAGGACGGCGACCCGCTCGACGTGCTCGTCCTCGTCCAGGAGCCGACGTTCCCGGGCTGCCTGATCCGCTGCCGCGCGATCGGCATGTTCCGGATGACCGACGAGAAGGGCCCGGACGACAAGGTCCTCGCGGTCCCGACGAACGACCCGCGCCTGGAGCACCTGCGGGACATCCACCACCTGAACGAGTTCCACAAGCTGGAGATCCAGCACTTCTTCGAGGTCTACAAGGACCTCGAGCCCGGCAAGAGCGTCGAAGGCTCGACCTGGGTCGGCCGCACCGAGGCCGAGAACGAGATCGCCCGCTCGTACGAGCGCGAGACCGACCGCCTGGCCAAGGAAGAAGCCAACGGGACCGGTCACTGAGTCCACGAGAAAGGCCCCCTCGGAAGATCCGAGGGGGCCTTTCTCATGCGGTCAGTGCGCCAAGGCGAGCGCCGCCGGGGCCTCTTCGGCCTCCGCGCGCTGCTCCATCGCCGACTTGTCCGACAGCGGCTTCTCCTTGAGGAACCACACGAGCGCGAAGCCGACGGTCAGCACGATCCCGCCGACCAGGAACACCGTGCTCATCGACTCGGCGAAGCCCTGCAGGATCGGCCGGGCCAGCGTCGGGTCCAGCGTCGACAGGAACGACGTGTCGTTGACGTCCAGGCCGCCCTGCATCTGCTTCGCGAACTCCGGGTGCTGGGCCAGCGCCGCCGTGTAGGCCGGCGTGGTCATCGCCGAGCGGATGGCGTTCGCGATCCGGTCGCCGACCGTGCCGAACAGGATCGACAGGAACACCGCGGTGCCCGCCGTGCCGCCGATCTGCCGGAAGAACGTCGCCGCCGAGGTGGCGACGCCGATGTCCTGCGGGCGGACGTCGTTGGTCGCGGCCAGCACCAGCGTCTGCATCGAGGCGCCGAGGCCGAGGCCGATCACGAAGGCGATCACCATGACCAGGGCCAGCGAGCTGTCGACGGTGATCGTGGACAGCGCGAACAGCGCCGCCGCCATCAGGCCGATCCCGGCCACCGCGAACATCTTGTACCGGCCGGTGGCCGCGATGATCCGGCCGCTGGTCAGGCTGGCGACCATGATGCCGAGCGTCAGCGGGAGCATCTGCAGGCCGGCCTGGGTCGGCGTCGCGCCCTTGACGATCTGCAGGTACAGCGGCAGCGACATCATCGCGCCGAACATCCCGGCGCCCTGCACGACGGTGACGATCGTCGACATCCGGAACACCGGCCGCTTGAACAGGCGCAGCGGCAGCAGGGCGGCGTCGCCCATCCGGCGTTCGATCCAGACGAAGGCGGTGACGCCCAGCGCGCCGACGACGTACATCGCGATCGAAGCCGCGGAGCCCCAGCCCCACTCGCGGCCCTGCTCGGCCACGACC
Organism: Amycolatopsis sp. NPDC003731; assembly: GCF_053586895.1. Lineage (NCBI taxonomy): Bacteria > Bacillati > Actinomycetota > Actinomycetes > Pseudonocardiales > Pseudonocardiaceae > Amycolatopsis > Amycolatopsis sp. NPDC003731. The sequence goes on from NZ_JBSFNC010000198.1 coordinate 9,516, forward strand.
AGCAGCGGCACCAGGCCGACGGCCAGCGAGACGGCACCCCAGTAGTCGACCTTCTGGTCCACGCGGGTGTGCGGCAGGTTCAGCACCTTCGTGACGACGACCAGCGCGGCGAGCGCGATCGGGACGTTGACCAGGAAGACCCAGCGCCAGCCGGTGATGCCGGCGAAGGTGTCGATGCCGGCGAAGAACCCGCCGACGACCGGCCCGGCCACGCTCGAGATGCCGAAGACGGCCATGAAGTAGCCCTGGTACTTGCTGCGTTCCCGCGGCGCGGTGATGTCGGTGATGATCGCCAGCGCAAGCGACATCAGGCCACCGGCGCCGAGCCCCTGGAAGGCGCGGAAGGCGGCGAGCTCGTACATCGACGTCGCCATGCCGCTGGCCAGCGAGCCGACCAGGAAGAGCGAGATCGCCGTGAGGTACATGGGCTTGCGGCCGTAGAGGTCGGACAGCTTGCCGTACAGCGGCGTCGAGAGCGTCGCGGTGATCAGGTAGGCGGTGGTGGCCCAGGCCTGCAGGGACAGGCCGTGGAGCTCGTCGGCGATGGTGCGCATCGAGCTCGACACGATGGTCTGGTCGAGCGCGGCGAGGAACATGCCGAGCATCAGCCCGGACAGCACGGTGAGGATCTGGCGGTGAGTCAGTTTGCCGTTCGTAGCGGCTGCTCCTTCCGCCGTGGTGGTGTCGCTCATGGGGTCTCCCTCGAAGTCCGCGTAGTTGCTTGTACCTCTCAACTACTTGCCTGAGCCAAGTATTCCCCGAGAAGCTTGTACCGTGCAATCAAATATTCTGTGACCCCGGTCTCGCACCTCGCTTGACGGCCTTCGCGACCACGGTCACCTCGGCGGACGGCACCTCGAGCCGCGTCACGAAGGCGTAGAGGTCACTGAGGTCGCGGCACCAGACGGCGGCCATCAGGTTCGTCACGCCGGTCGTGGCCAGGGTGCCGTGGACCATCGGGTGACCCGCCAGCGTCCGCCCGACCTCGTCGAGCCGTCCCGGCGGCACGGTCATCCAGACGTTCGCGTCGATCTCGAGGCCCAGCGCGCGGGCGTCGACGTTGGCGTAGGTCCGGATCCGCCCGGCCGCGGCCAGCCGGTCGAGCCGGCGGCGGACGGTCGACTCCGGGATTTCGGGCGCCAGTTCTCCGGGACCGAGCCGGGCGTCGACGGCGAGGCGGGCGAGCAGCCGCCGGTCGAGTTCGTCGAGCGTGACGTCCACGCCGGGTGGCGGCGGGCTCAGGGCCGCGGCTTCGGCGTCGGTGAGCAAACCGGTGCGCCACTGCGCCGCGTCGGAAAAGACGTGCAGGATCGAGTGCGCGCGCAGCTCGGTGACCGCGGACGTGGCGGGCAGCGCGTCGTGCACCAGCCGTCCGTCGAGCCCGCCGAGCGCGACCGCGCTGATTTCCTCGCCGCCGGCCAGGATGTCGACGAAGAGGACGTCGTCGCGCTTGGCCAGGGCGTCGGCGATCACCGGCGTCCGGCCGCGAAGCACCTTCACGCGCAGGAGCATCGCGCCCCGCAGGCCGTGCCGGGGATCGGGAACGCAGACGACACCGAGCCGCCCGTCGGCCCTCAGGCGCGCGATCACGCGGGTGACCGTCCGCGGCGAGAGGCCGAGGACTTCGGCGATCCGGCCGGGACCGGCCCGGCCGTCGACCTGCAGGGCCGAAACCACTCGCTGTTCGATTTCGGTCAGAAGCTGCATTGTGCAGTCCGCTTCCGCTCACTCTGCCGGGCTGGAGTACTCGGTTTCGTCGGTCAGCTTAATCCTGGGCGCATGCTGAAACCGGTGATCGACATCGTGGAAACCCTGGCCGCCGGCGTCCGTGCCCCGGACCGGCCACCCGCCTCCCTCGGGGAGCTCGGCGAGATCTTCTCGGCCATCGACGACCCACTGGCCGCGAACCTCCGGGCCGCGCTCACCGGCCTCCGGCCCGGAGCGAAGTGGGCGGGCGAGTTCGACGAGCTCCCCGACGGCGAGGTCTGGGTGGTCGACGCCCTCGACGGCGCCGTCCAGCTCCTCCAGGGCCTCCCGCAGTACTGCCTCACCGTGACGCTCGTCCGCGACGGCGAGCCGGAGCTCGCGGTGCTGCACTCGCCGTGGTTGAAAGAGACCTACGCGGCGCAGCGGGGCGAAGGCGCCGAGCGGAACGGAACACCGATCGAGCCGTCACGGAAGAAGAGCCTCGAAGCAGCCGTCGCCGCGACCAGCCAGCCGCCGTTCATCGCGAAGCAGCCCGGTGTGGCCGAAGCAGCAGGCGCCTCGCTGACCGCAGTACTGCCGAAAGTCGCTGCGGTGCGGAACCTCGGGCCGACGTCCTGGCAGGTCGCCGACGTCGCCGCCGGCCGGCTGGACTTCTTCTGGCAGTACGGCACCGACGCCACCAACCTGGCCGGCGCCGCACTGGTCGCGCGTGCGGCCGGCGCGGTCGTCACCACTTCCGGCGGCGCCCCGTGGACGCCGTCGGACGGCAGCTTCGTCGCGGCCGCGCCGGCCCTGCACGCGCTGGTGCTGGACGCGCTGGCTCAGGCGGAGTAGCCCGGGATCGGGAACGGCGCCAGGAACTCGCGGATCTCCGCGGCGATCGTGTCCAGCGCGGCCTCCTCGGCCGCGGCGGCCGCGGTCACCGTGCGGTCGATCCACTCCGCCACCTGCACCTGGTGCTCCGGCTGGAGGCCGCGGGTGGTGATCGCGGACGTGCCGAGCCGGATGCCGGACGGGTCGAACGGCTTGCGCGGGTCGAACGGGACCGTGTTGTAGTTCAGCTCGATGCCCGCGCGGTCGAGGGCCTGCGCGGCCGGCTTGCCCGCGACCGCCTTGTTCGTCAGGTCGATCAGCAGCAGGTGGTTGTCCGTGCCGCCGGAGACCAGGTCGTAGCCCTTCGCCAGCAGCGCGTCGGCCAGCGCCTTCGCGTTGGCGACGATCGTGTGCGCGTACTCGCTGAACGACGGCTGCTGCGCTTCCCCGAGCGCGACCGCGATCGCGGCGGTCGTGTGGTTGTGCGGGCCGCCCTGCAGACCCGGGAACACCGCCTTGTCGACGGCCTTCGCGTGGTCGGCGTCGGACAGGATCATCGCGCCGCGCGGGCCGCGCAGGGTCTTGTGCGTGGTCGTCGTGATCACCTGCGCGTGCCCGACCGGCGACGGGTGCGCGCCCCCCGCGACCAGGCCGGCGATGTGCGCGATGTCGGCGACGAGCACCGCGTCGACCTCGCGGGCGATCTCGGCGAACGCCGGGAAGTCGATCGTGCGCGGGATCGCCGTGCCGCCGGCGAAGATCAGCTTCGGCCGGTGCTGGCGGGCGAGGTCGCGGACCTGGTCGAGGTCGACGCGGCCGGTCTCCTTGGCGACGCCGTAGCGCACCGGGGTGAACCACTTGCCGGTCGCCGACACGCTCCAGCCGTGCGTGAGGTGGCCGCCGTCCGGCAGCGCCATGCCGAGCACGGTGTCGCCCGGCTGCGCGAACGCCAGGTACACGGCCAGGTTCGCGGGCGACCCGGAGTACGGCTGGACGTTCGCGTGGTCGGCGCCGAACACGGCCTTCGCCCGCTCGATCGCCAGCTGCTCGACCTGGTCGATGAACTGCTGGCCCTCGTAGTAGCGCTTGCCCGCGTAGCCCTCGGAGTACTTGTTGGTGAGCACGCTCCCGGTGGCCTCGAGCACGGCCTGCGAGACGTAGTTCTCCGACGCGATCAGGCGGATCTTGTCGTGCTGGCGCTTCGCTTCGTCCTCGACGAGCCCGGCGATGGCGGGGTCGGCGGCGGCGAGTGCGTTCAGTTTCGGCTGGTGTGTCATGGCGTACTCCGGCTCTGGAGTGGCCTTCACCCAGGCGCGCGGTGCCGGCCTCGTCGTCGCTTCCCGGTGGTGCTCCACCTCGATGGCGCCAGTCGCTGCTGCGGGAAACAGCCTAGTCCACGCCGCGGCCGGCCCGGCGGTGTTCGGCGCACCACTTGCGGGTGCACCCGGACGTGCGGTCGCAGAACGGCCGCGCGCAGGTCGCGCAGCGCTTCACCCGCCGCCAGCCGCCGACGGTCACCAGCTCCGCCAGGCCCGCCGCACCCGCGGCCAGCTCGCCGGTCTCCGCGAACGGCGTCACGTACACGATCCGCCACCCCACACTGGTGTCGACGAGCCGCGGCCGCGCCCCGGCCTCCGCCAGCACGGCTCGAGCACCGCGGCAAGCTGGACGGCAACCAGGAGCTGATCGGCTTCGCGAACAAGCTGGAGCAGGTCGTCGTCGAGACCGTCGAGAGCGG
>NZ_JBSFNC010000199.1:0-13740 GCF_053586895.1 Amycolatopsis sp. NPDC003731
GTCAAGGCGGGAAAGCGTGCCTTGACCCGGCACCACCGGCCGCGTGCTGGCTTCGGATCGGGGTGGCGGGGGAGGTCTGGGTGGGGTGCCGGTCTGGCGTCCGCGTCTCGTTCGGGCAGGTGGAGTGACCTGAAGCTCCGGCTTTGCCGGAGCGCAACGCCAGGCTCAGGCCGTCCACCCCGGATCCCGCCCCGCGGCTCCCAGCGCCCGCTCCAGCGGCGACGCACCGTCCCCCACCGCCACCTCAGGCCCGTACACCCCCATCGAACGCGCCTGGTCGCCCATCGCCACCGCCGACTCGTACACCGCCGTCGCCGCCTCCGGGGCGTACGCACATTCGACCCCGCTCGCCCGGGCCAGGTCCCAGCCGTGCAGTACGAACTCGCCCAGGACCATCGATCCCACCACCGATGCCGGCATCGCAGCCGAGCCCAACGATGTCGTCCCCGTCCACGCCGAGGGCTCCTCGAACACCGAGACCAGCGTCTCCGTCTGCTTCTCCAGGTCCGCCCGCCAGTCTTCCGTCACCAGCGCCGCCTCCGCCTCGCCGGTCAGCGGCGCCGGCGCGTCCAGGCGCCGGCCAGCCGCGATCAGCCAGGGGCCCCAGTACAGGAGGTGGTTGACGAGCCCGCGGACGTCGTAGCCCGCGCACGGGGTCGGTGCGCTCAGGTCGGGGACCGCGGTCGCGATCCGGAGGAACTCGGCCGCGGCCGGGCGCATCAGTGCAGCAGTCATGCCGGTGATCCAAACCCCCGGCGAGGAGCGCGTCTTGTACGAACGCGACAGCTACCGTGAATCCGTGACGCACCGGATCCCGCGCGGCATCGTGGCCGAGGCCACCGCGCGCACGATGTTCACGCTGACCCGGCACCCGCCCGCGCCGGAACTCGCCGAATTCGTCGAATACCACTGGATCCTGCGGTGGGACCTGCGCGGCAAACCGCCCTACGAGCAGCGGGTGCTGCCGAACCTCTCGGTGCACGTCACGTTCTTCCCGGGCGCCTCCGGCGTCCACGGCCCGGCCCGCGACGTCTTTTCGCACCGCTTGACCGGCCACGTCCAGGGCTTGGGCGTGCGATTCCGGCCGGGCACCTTCCGCGCGTTCCTCGGGCGCCCGGTACGTGACATCGCCGACCGCGCCGTCCCACTCGCCGACGTTTTCGGACCGGCGGCCGCGGCGGTCGCGGAATCGGTGCAGAACGCCGACGGAGATGCGCAAATGGCTCGTGCGGTCGACAACTTGCTGATCGCAAATCCCGTGCCGCTGTCTCCGTCCGCGCGCGCGGCCGCGGCGGCGGTGGAATCAATCGCGCGGGATCCGGGAATTACCCGGGTGGCGCAACTGTGCGCGGATACTGGACTAACCACCCGCTCCATCCAGCGCGTGTTCGCCGAACACGTCGGTGTCCCGCCCAAGTGGGCGATCCGGATATACCGCCTCAATGACGCAGCGCAGCGGCTCGTCACAGAAGGACAACCCGATTACGCCGGTCTGGCGGTTCGACTGGGCTATAGCGACCAGTCGCACTTCATCCGCGATTTTCGGACGGTGACCGGCCAGTCGCCTGCCGAGTACGCCCGAACCGCCCGCGGTGCCACCGAACGGGAACCGGACAGCGATCGGACATGAAGAAAGCCGCCGGGCGAATATTCGCCCGGCGGCTCTCCGAAACCCCGCGTCGACACCACTCCCGCGCCGGCGCACAACTGCTGGTCAGCGACCTGCAGCCGGCCGGCCCGACGGCGGCGTGAACAATCCTCAGTTCTTCTTGTGGTAAGCCTCGACGACCTCGGAGGGGATGCGGCCGCGGTCGGAAACCGCGTATCCGTTCTTGCGCGCCCACGACCGGATGGCCTGGTTCTGCTCGCGGTCGACCGCGGCCGGACGAGCCGAACCCTTACCCGCGACCGGACGGACCGAAGCGCGCTTGCGACCGCCCGCACGACGCGCGTGCTCGACATACTGAGCGAGCGCGTCCCGCAGCTCCTCGGCGTTTTCCGAGGAGAGATCGATCTGGTAGCTGACTCCGTCCAAACCGAACTCGACGGTCTCTTCGGCCTCACTACCGTCGAGGTCGTCGACCAGCGAGACGAGCACCTTCTGTGCCATCCGATTCCTCCTGCGGGGCTTACTCAATGATCTGGTACGGGGCAAGCCCCGGGACAGAAGTCTTTGTCTAAGACATTAGTACCCGCTTCTGCAGTGCAGCGCAAATCTCGTATCCATAACCGCCCGCTATCCTCACACGGCCGGGTTATTCGGGTCGCACCAGCGGGAAGAGGATCGTCTCCCGGATACCGAGACCGGTCAGCGCCATGAGGAGCCGGTCGATCCCCATTCCGACGCCACCGCTCGGCGGCATTCCGTACTCCAGGGCCCGCAGGAAATCCTCGTCGAGCCGCATGGCTTCGCTATCGCCCTGCGCGGCCAGCAGCGACTGTTCGGTGAGGCGTTCCCGTTCGACGACCGGATCGACCAGCTCGGAGTATCCGGTGGCGAGTTCGAATCCGCGCACGTAGAGGTCCCACTTCTCGGCCACGCCGGGCCGGGAGCGGTGCTGCCGCGTCAATGGCGACGTCTCCAGCGGAAAATCACGGACAAACGTCGGTGCGTGCAGGTGATCTCCGACGAGGTGTTCCCACAGTTCCTCGACGAGCTTCCCGTGCCCGAGCTTCGGATCCACTTCCAGGCCCCTGGCCTGCGCGAATCCGTGCAGTTTGGCGGCCGGCGTGTCCGGCGTCACCTCTTCGCCGAGGGAATCGGACAACGACTCGTACATTCCGAGCGTGGTCCATTCGCCGGACAGGTCGTACTCCGAACCGTCCGGAAGCGTGACGACCTGCGTGTCCAGCACCGACTGCGCGGCCTCCTGGATCAGCTGCCGCGTCATCACCGCGTTCGTGTCGTAGGTGGCGTACGCCTCGTAGTACTCGAGCATCGCGAACTCCGGCGAGTGCGACGAGTCACTGCCCTCGTTCCGGAAGTTGCGGTTGATCTCGAAGACCTTCTCGATGCCGCCGACGACGCAGCGCTTGAGGTACAGCTCCGGCGCGATCCGCAGGAACAGCTCCATGTCGAACGCGTTGGAGTGCGTGACGAAGGGGCGGGCCGTGGCGCCGCCGTGCAGCGTCTGCAGCATCGGCGTCTCGACCTCGGTGAACCCGCGGCGGTGGAACGACTCCCGCAGCGACCGGACCACACCGGCGCGCGTGCGCACGACGTCCCGCGCCCGCGGGCGCATGATGAGGTCGACGTAGCGCTGGCGGACCCGCGTCTCCTCGGCCAGGTCCTTGAAGGCGTTCGGCAGCGGGCGCAGCGCCTTCGACGTGATGCGCCAGGCGTCGGCCATCACCGAAAGCTCGCCGCGCTTGGACGTGATGACCTCGCCCTGCACGAACACGTGGTCGCCGAGGTCGACGTCGGACTTCCAGGCCGCCAGCGCGTCCTCGCCGACCTTCGCCAGGCTGATCATCGCCTGCAGCTCGGTGCCGTCGCCTTCGCGGAGGCTCGCGAAGCACAGTTTGCCCGTGTTGCGCAGGAACATCACCCGGCCGGTGATGCCGACCTGCTCGCCCGTGGCGGTGTCGGCGGGCAGCCCGGAATGCGCGGCGCGCACCTCGGCGAGCGAGTGCGTCCGGGGTACCTCCACCGGGTAGGGATCGATACCCTCCGCGAGGATCCGGTCGCGCTTCTCCCGGCGCACCCGCATCTGCTCGGGCAGTTCGTCTTCGGCGGGCTCGCTGGTGGAAGCGGGGTTTTCGGTCATGGCCCATAGGGTACGAACCCGGCGGACCGCTACGCCAACCGGATTACCTTTACCTTTACTCGATTAGCCTGGACAGCGTGAGCGATCCTACCCGAGGTCAGCGCGCTTCTTCCTTCGGCAGCCGGGCCGCCGAGTACGCCCGGCACCGGCCCGGCTACCCGCGGGCCGCGATCGAGTGGGGTCTTTCCGGGGCGGCCGGCACCCCGCGCCGGGTGCTCGACCTCGGCGCCGGAACCGGCAAGCTCACCCTCGGCCTCACCGCGCTCGGGCTCGACGTCACCGCGGTCGAACCCGACCCGGAAATGCGCGCGGAACTCGAGCGGGCGGTGCCGTCGGTGCCGGCCCTGGCGGGGGAGGCGGAACGGATCCCGCTGCCCGACGCCGCCGTCGACGCGGTTTTCGTCGGCCAGGCGTTCCACTGGTTCGACATGCCGGTCGCGCTGGCGGAGATCGGCCGCGTGCTGCGCCCGGGCGGCGTGTGCGTGCCGATGTGGAACTACGAGGACGAATCGGTGCCGTGGGTCGCCGAGTTCACCACCCTGGGCCGCGACGGCGCCCGCCGCCCGGCGAGCGTCGAAGATATGCGCGAAGTGACGCACCCGGCCTTCGAATCATTCGAAATCGATCGGTTTCACCATACGCAACGGCGCACCGCGGAGACCCTGCTGGAAACGATCGCGACGTATTCGAAGGTGATCGTTTCCGCCCCGGAGGAGTCGGCGGCCCTGCTCGGCCGGCTCCGGCAGTTCCTGGCCGCGAATCCGGCCACCGCGCAGGGCGAGTTCGACCTGCCGCTGGTCACCACGGTCCTGCGCGCGCGACGACGGTGACTTCCTTGACCTCGATCCAACCCGAGGTTGCACACTGCGCCGACTGGAACGAACCCACGTGTTCAACCCGGCTTGGCCACCGCACGCGAAGTTCCACAACGGCCAGACGATGAGCCTCGGGCTGACGCTCGGCGCCACCAGCCTGTGGCAGCTGTGGCGCCGGCTGGCCCGCGGCTGACGGCGGGGGTTCAGGGCCGGATGTTGCGCTCGTAGGCCAGCCGCAGGCCGAGCAGCGTCAGCTCCGGGACGTGGTCGGTGATCGTCTCCGACTCGTCCAGCACCAGCGGGGCCAAGCCGCCCGTGGCCAGCACGGCCACCTTCTCCGTCCCGCCGGGCGACAGCTCGCGGACGATCCGGCGCACCAGGCCGTCGACCTGCCCGGCGAAGCCGTAGAGGATCCCCGACTGCAGGCACTCCACCGTGTTCTTGCCGATCACCGACCGCGGCGGGACCAGTTCGACCTTCCGGAGCGCCGCCGCGCGCAACGCCAGCGCGTCCACCGAGATCTCGATCCCCGGGGCGAACGCGCCGCCGAGGAACTCGCCACGCGCGGAGATCGCGTCGACGTTGGTCGACGTGCCGAAGTCGACCACCACGCACGCCGTCCTGTGGAGGTGGTGCGCGGCCAGCGTGTTCACCAGCCGGTCCGCGCCCACCTCCTTCGGGTTGTCCACCAGCAGCGCCACGCCCGTGCGCACGCCCGGCTCGACGACGATCTTCGGGATCCGGGCGTAGTACCGGCCGAGCATCACGCGCAGTTCGCGCAACACCGCCGGCACCGTCGACAACGCGCTGATCCCGGTCACCGCGTCCGCGTGCGGGCCGAGCAGCCCGCGGACCGTCAACGCCAGCTCGTCGGCGGTGATGCGCGCGTCCGTGCGCATGCGCCAGTCACCCACGAGGTCGGTACCGGACCACAGGCCCAGGACGATGTTCGTGTTGCCGACGTCGACGGTGAGCAGCAAGCGGGTCAGCTTTCCGCGTGCAGCAACGCGTCGAGGCGGCGGGCGTCCGCCGTCTCGGCGACCGGGAAGATCGCGGTCTCCTCGTCCGCGGGCAGGGTCACCGTGCCGGACAGCAGCCCGGACCCTTCCGGCGCGTGGCCGGGGTCGGTGTGCCGGTGGACGACCCGGTTGTCCGCGTCGACGAACACCACGCGCGGCTGGTAGGTCGCCGCCTCGGCGTCGTCCATCTGGCCGTACGAGATGAGGATGACCAGGTCACCCGGGTGCACCAGGTGCGCCGCGGCCCCGTTGATGCCGAGCACCCCGCTGCCGCGTTCGCCCTTGATGACGTAGGTCTCCAGCCGCGCCCCGTTGGTGACGTCCACAATGGACACCTGTTCCCCCGGCAGCAGGTCCGCGGCCTCCATCAGGTCCTCGTCGACCGTCACCGAACCGACGTAGTGCAGGTCGGCCTGGGTCACGGTGACCCGGTGGATCTTCGACTTGAGCATCGTGCGGTACATCGTGGACTCCTATTCCCCTGCGTCCAGCCGCTCCGGGTGCTCGACGGCGGCGCCGAGCAGGACCGGAACGTTGTCGATCAGCCGGGTACTCCCCACCCGGGCCGCGATCAACAGTCGTGCTTCACCATCGACGGGCGCGGGCCCGAGGTCGGTTCCCCGCAACTCCAGGTAATCCACCTCGACCGCGGGCCGCGCGGCGAGGGTCTTCCACGCGGTCTCGAGGACCGCCTCCGCCCCGTCCCGGCCGACGAACGCCCCCGCGGTGAGGGCGGCCGACAGGACGATGGCGTCTTCGCGCTGCTCAGGCGTCAGGTAGACGTTGCGCGACGACAAAGCGAGCCCGTCGCGCTCCCGGACGGTCGGCACGCCGATGACGCGCGTGTCGATGTTCAGGTCGCGCACCATCCGCTTGATCAGCACCAGCTGCTGGTAGTCCTTCTCGCCGAAGAAGGCGTAGTCCGGGCGCAGCAGGTTGAACAGCTTCGCCACGACGGTGAGCACGCCCGCGAAGTGCCCGGGCCGGACCGCACCTTCGAGTTCTTCGCCGAGCGGTCCGGGGTGGACGGTCACCACGGCGCCCTCGGCGTAGAGGGCGTCCGCGCTGGGCGTGAACGCGATTTCGATGCCGTCCTCGCGCAGGATGTCGAGGTCCGCCTCCAGCGGCCGCGGGTACGCCTCGAAGTCTTCGCCCGCGCCGAACTGCAGCGGGTTCACGAAGATCGAGGTGGCCACGACGGTGTTCGGCAGCCGCTTCGCGCGGCGGATCAGCTCGCGGTGCCCGGCGTGCAGCGCGCCCATGGTCGGCACGAGCGCCAGCTTGCGGCCGACGCCGTGCAACGCCCGGCTGACCTGGCTCACGTGCTCGGGCGACGCGAACGTGTTCAACGTGCCGCGGCTGAATTTCGGTGTGGTCACTGGTCTTGGTGCCCTTCGGCGGGATCGTCGAGGAGTTCGGTGAGGTCTTCGGCGGCCGCGGTGTCCAGCAGCCCGGCCGCCGTCGAACGCGCCACCGTGCGCTTGGCCAGCGCCCGGTAGGCCGGCGCCACGTCCGGCGCCCGGTCCGCCAGCACCGCGAGGTGCTTGCGGACGGTGCCGAGGTCGCCACGCGCGACCGGGCCGGTGAGGGCGCGGTCGCCGTGTCGCAGCACATTATCCAATGCCGCCGAGAGCAGGGGCGCGACCAGGCGTTCGGAATGCCCGATTCCGGCCTGGCGCAACAGGTCCGCGCAGTCGGCGACCAGCGTCATCAGGTGGTTTGCGCCGTGCGCCAACGCAGCGTGGTAGAACGCTCGCGCGGAGTCGGGGATGCGCACCGGCTCGGCACCCATCTCGACGGTCAGCGCCTCGCCGACGTGCCACGCCGCTTCGTCGTCCTCGGCCGCCGTGACACCGATGCTGCAGGCCGCCAGCCGTTCGAGGTCCTCCTCGCGGCCGGTGAACGTCATCACCGGGTGCAGGGCGAGCGGCAGGGCGCCGGCCTCGGCCGCGGGGGCCAGGACGTCGATGCCGTGCGCGCCGGAGGTGTGCACGACGATCTGGCCGGGCCGCAGCGACTCGGTGGCGACGAGCCCGCGGACCATCCCGGCGAGCGCGTCGTCGGGCAGGGCGAGCAGCACCAGGTCCGCCCGGCGGACGGTTTCGTCGGGCGGTAGGAGGGGCACGCCCGGGAGGAGGCGTTCGGCACGGGCCAGCGACGAAGCGGACAGGCCCGACGCGGCGACCACCCGGTGCCCCGCCCGGGCCAGCGCGGCGCCGAGCACGCTGCCCACCCGGCCGGCGGAAACGACACCGACCGCGAGGCGGGCGGGCCTCATCATGGCGTGCGCCTGTGGACGCTCATGGTTGGCAGACTCCCTCTGCTCTCGTTCCAGTCCCGCTCCGGGTACCGGACGACGGCGCGAGACTAACTCGGGCGAGCGGGCGCCGTTGAGCCCGGGTGACCAGCTTCACCCGGACCGGGTCACCCGCGGGCGGCCTCGTCGGCGAGGCGCGTCGCCTCCGCGCGGGCGGCCTTCAGGGTGTGCAGCAGCTCCTGCTGGCGCTGCCGGTCGGAGTCGCTGGTGAGCTGGTGCCGGTCGAGGAACGCGAGCTCCGTCACGCTGGCCTGGTAGACGGCGACCGCCTTCGCGGCCTGCTTGCCGGACTGCCGTTTCGCCTGGCGGCGCCAGGCCCGCCGGCCGGGCAGGCTGGCGAGCAGTTCGACCTCCGACGGCGCGATCCACCGCGCGGCGGCCATGTGCGGCAGCGCGGCGGCGATGATCCGCTGTTCCCGTTTCCGCTGGAGGACGACCAGGTAGACCACGCCGAGGAAGAGCGGCAGCATGATCAGGAAGTAGACGGTGAGGAACTTCGACCCGCCGAGCAGCGCGGCGCTGTTCCACAGGGCGTGCAGGCAGACGGCGGCGAGGTACCCGGCGACCGGCGCGACGAACTTGAGCGCCTTGGTCGTCGTCCGCGCGGCGATGCCGATCCCGATGCCGGTGAGCACGGCGAACAGCGGGTGCGTGAAGGGCGCGAGCACGCCCCGCAGGAAGAAGGCGGTGATGACGCCCTGGCTGTGCCCGTCACCGAAGCCGTAGTCGGCGAAGGCGCGCCCGAAGTAGTAGATGTTCTCGGTGAAGGCGAACCCGGCGGCGCTGAACCCGGCGTAGACGACCCCGTCCACGACGCCGTCGAACTCGCTGGACCGCCGCCACAGGATGAGCACGACGAAGAGGGCCTTCGCGGCCTCCTCGAAGATCGGGGCGGAGACGAGCGCGGCGAGCGTGTTGCCGTTGCCGGTGCCGAGCAGCTCTTCCCCGACGGCCTCGGCGGTGGTGTTGATGAGCAGCGCGGTGACGGTCGCGATGCAGGCACCCCAGGCGAAGGCGAGCAGCAGGAACTTGGCGGGCTCGGGCTCCCACCGGTCGACCCAGAGGAACCCGGCGACCACGCCGGCCACGGGCACGAGCGCGGCGAGGACGCCGATGGTGACGGCGAGCGGGCCCACCCGCGCGGTGGCGAGCCCGAACAGGAACAGGCCGCACAGGGCCACCACGATGAGGCCGAGCACCGGCAGCAGCACGGTGACCCGGCGAGGCCGCCGTCCGCGATCAAGTCCCGTCGCGGGCGAGAGGGTTCCGCTCACAGCGGGTCACCCTACGCAAGTGGCCGCGGGGACCGGAATGCCACCTCAGCTCCCGCTGCGGTTTCTCGCGCGAGCGCACGCCTGACCGGCCCGCTCCGGGACGAGCTGCCCGTGCGGCGGCCCCGCGCTGTCGCGAATGACTCATTGGGGACCTCCGACGTCCCGAATGAGTCATTCGCGGCACTTGGGGCGCCTCAGTCCTCCGCGCGCCGGCGGCGGCGGGGCGTCGCGCCCGTGCCGCCGTTGGCCGCGAGCAGCTCGCTCACCGAGCGGCCCGCCGCGTGCGAGCCGCTGCCCGGGGCGGGCTCGGGCGCCGCCCGGCGGCCGTTGCGGGCTCCGTTGTGGCCGTTGCCGTTCTGCGGCTGCTCGACGTCCGCCGGGTCCACCGGGGCCATTCCGCGGCGGGACATCGAGGCCCGCTCCGCGACCATGCCCTCCCAAGCCGGGGGTTCGCCGTCCGGACGGCGGCGGCGGCCTCCGCCCGGGGGCTCCGGCGCCGCGGCGGGCACCGCCGGCATCTGCTGCGAGTCCTCCGGCTTGCGGCGGCGGCCGCCCGAGCGGCCCTGGAAGTTGCGGACCGACTCCGGCAGCGTCGGGTTCGCCATCGGCGACTCCGCCTTGGCCGCCTCCGCGGCCGGCGCGCGGTGCGATCCGCCGTGACGCGACGGCGGCTCCTCCAGGATCGGCGACATGTCGGCCCGCGAGAACTGCTCCAGCCGCGACGGACGGCGGCTGTCGGCGGCCGGGACCGGCGTGGTCGGCGGCACCACCGGCGGCAGATCGGTGCGCGACGGCTGCCGCGGCGCCGGCTTGTTGCTCGGCACCGGCGTCGTCGGCGGGACGACCGGCGGGAGGTCCGTGCGCGATGCGGCGGCGTCCCGCGGCATCGGCGGCTTCGGTTCGGGCGGCTTCGGCCGGTTCGGGCGCTGGCGCTCGGCGAAGTCGTCGCGGTTCTGGAAGGCCGCGCTCAGGTCCTTGACCGGCCGGATGTCCGACCGCGACATCTCCGACGGCTTCGGCGGCGGCACGCTGGCCGCCGGACGCCCCGGCGCCGGCCGCGGCGGCTCGGGCGCCTTCCGCGGATCCGGGCGGGCGCCGTTCGGCTGACCGCCGACGCGCGGGAGGTCCGGACGGGACATCTCCACCCGCGGGATATCGGGACGCGACATCTCCACGCGCGGGATGTCCGGACGCGACATCTCCACCCGCGGGATGTCGGGACGCGACATCTCCGCCCGCGGGATGTCCGCGCGCGACATGTCGACACGGGGGATGTCCGGGCGGGACATCTCCACTCGAGGGATATCGGGACGCGACATCTCCACGCGCGGGATGTCGGGCCGCGACATCTCGACCCGCGGAATGTCCGCACGCGACGCTTCGGCCCGCGGGGCGTTCGGCCGCGGCGCCTCGGGCCGCGGCATCGGCGCCTCGACGCGCGGGAGGTCCGGACGCGACATCTCCACCCGCGGGATGTCCGGACGCGACACCTCGACGGGCCGGATGTCCGACCGCGACAGCTCGGCCCGGCGCGCGGGCGGCGGCTCGGGACGGCGGATTTCCGTCTTCGGCTCCGGCGGTTGCGGGCGGCGGATCTCGGTCTTCGGCTCCGGCGCCTGCGGACGCCGGATTTCGGTCTTCGGGTCAGCGGGGGGCCGCGGGACGTCCCGGCGCGTCGGCTCGGCAGCGGCCTCCGGACGGCGCTCGGGCTGCTTCGCGACTTCGTCCTGCTTCGGCAGCCGCATCGGCTGGGACTCGGCCTGCCGGCGCGCCGCCTCGGCCCGCAGCTCGGCGGCCTTCAGCTCGCGCTGCGCGGCGTTCAGCGCCGGGTCGACCGGCGGCACCGGCGGACGGCGCTCGCTCAGCGGCTTCGGCCGGGCCATCTGCTGGGTGCTCTGCACGGAGACGTTCGCCGGCGCCTTCGGGACCGGCTTGCCGCCGAAGCCCTTGCCCTTGCCGAGGCCCTTGCCGTTCGCGGGCTTGCCGTTCGAGGCCTTGCGACGGCGTTCGTCGAGGACGCGGTCGATCAGCTCGGTCGGCCGCTCGCCGCCCTCGACCACCGGCTTCTTCCCGGCCATCAGCTGGGCGGGCTTCTTCTTCGGCGCGGCGTCGGGGATCAGGCGGTTCTCGTCGGAGAGCTTGCGCATCCGGGTCGCCTGCGCGGTCAGCGCGACGCGTTCGAGCAGCACCTCGCCGCCGAACAGCGACTGAAGGCTGTCACGCAGCGCGGACACCTCCGCGCGCAGCGCCTCCAGCTCCTCGCGGCCCTTGGAGTCGGCGGCGCTGCGGTTCTCCGCCTCCATCTCCAGCTCGTACTCGCGCCGGGCCGCGATCTCGCGTTCCAGCTCCAGTTCGTACACAGCCTGCGCCTCGGCGACCGCGTCCTCGCTCTGTGCCGCGCTCTTGCGGTACTTCACGGCGAGGAAAGCGCCGATCAGGGCGGCCCAGAGGGCCGCGACGATCCCGAGCCGGAGATAGCGGAGATCGTCGCTGAGCACCAGTGCGAGGGTGGCTCCGATGGCGAGGACAAAGCCGACAACGAGCCACGGCCTGCCCAAGAGGCGGCCGCGCGAGTCGTCACCCACGCCGGTCATGACTGACACCGTACCTGCTCGTAATCCGAACGAGACCTACTCGGTCCAGCGAGCGGTGGGATTCCAGCGCTAACCGGTCGTCCCGCGGGTGCGCTCACGATCGTGGTCCTGCGGGGTCCGGCAGCAGTGTTCGAGCCACAAAGCCGCTGCTACCAGGGCCGCGGAGGACACCGCGCCGACCGCCGCGGCACGCGTGTCGAAGACCGCGGCGACGAGTTCGTCACGTCGGGGAAAAAGATAGGCGAGCGCCGCCAGCCAGGCGCCCGCCATGAACGCGCCGGCGAGTGACGAAGCCTTGGCGAGGGCCACCGATCGGGCTACCCCGATCGCGCCGACGATCCGGCCGTTCTTGATGCGCGACCGGATCGAGAAGGCCAGCACGACCTCGATCACGGCGAGCACGGCGAAGGTGACACCGGCGAGGAGCGGCAGCTGCGGCAGCGAGCCGTAGGCCGTCTGGAAGAGCAGGTAGCCGAGTCCCAGGCCGAGCAGCCCGGCGACCACCAGGTCGCGGGGCCGGGTGAAGTGCATGCCTCAACCGTACCGTGGAAGAGTTGACTCTCCACCGACTGGAGAGTTCATCATGCGTTTTGTGGGCACCACCGCAACCTTCACCATCGGCGAGCTGTCCCGGCGGACCGGCCTGCCGGTCAAGACGATCCGCTTCTACTCGGACGAAGGGCTGCTGCCGCCGACCGAGCGGACGGACGCCGGCTACCGCCTCTACGACGCGGCCGCGATGGCGCGCCTGGAGCTGGTCCGCACGCTGCGGGAGCTGGGTCTCGGCCTCGCCGACGTCTCCGCCGCGCTGTCGCAGTCGACGACGGTCGGCGAGCTCGCGGTCCGGCACGTGGAGGCGCTCGACGAGCAGATCCGGCGGCTGCGGCTGCGCCGGGCGGTGCTGCGCGCGGTGGCCAAGCGCAATTCCGAACTGGAGGAAGTGAACCTGATGAACCGTCTCGCGTCGATGTCCGACGAGGAGCGCAAGCGGCTGGTCGACGAGTTCTGGGACGAAATGGTCGCCGGGCTCGACATCGACCAGGAGTTCTACCGCCGGATGCGGTCGGGCAAGCCGGAGCTGCCCGACGACCCGACACCGGAGCAGCTCGAGGCCTGGATCGAGTTCGCCGAGCTGGTCCAGGACCCGGAGTTCCGGGCGTTGATCCGCCACATGAGCGAAACCCAGGCCAAGCAGATCGAGGACGGCGAGTTCCACCAGCCGGCTTCGGCCTGGCAGGAGAACTGGCCGGTCTGGGTCTCCCGAGCGGAGGCAGCGGTGACGGCGGGCGAATCGCCGACGTCGCAGACGGGGCAAACGCTTGCGGCGGACTTGGCGGCAGCCTCGGCCCGGCCGGACCAGGACCCGGCATCGCCGGAGTTCCGCGCGGAACTGGCCGACCGGTTCGCGATGAGCGGAGACCCCCGGGCGGAGCGCTACTGGCAGCTGCTGGCCACGATCAACGGCTGGCCCCCGATCCCGACGGCCCAGCCGGCGGTCCGTTTCATGATCGAAGCCCTGCGCGGCTGAGCGCACGGGAACAACAGCTCGGCGACGGACCGGCGGCGATCGGTAACGGTCACCACCGGTTCACCGATGAGTAACCTTTCCGACCGTCGAAAGCCCGGCCCGGCCCGGTACGGTACGGGCTCGGCACGGCCCGGTACGGGCTCGGATCGGTACGGGCTCGGCCTTGCCCCAGGGCGCCCACGCCCCGAACGGCGCGGGCTTCCCGCTCAGCCTTCGGCTCGGCCCTGCCCCGGCGCCGACGGCCCGAACGGCACGCGGACCACCCAAACCGGCACCCAGCCCAGACCTCCCCCGCCACCCCGATCCGAAGCCCGAACACGGCCGGTGGCGCCGGGTCAAGGCACGCTTTCCCGCCTTGACGCGGTACCACCGGCCGTAGTGACAATCGCGGCTTCGGGGTGGTGGGCACCGAGCAAAGCGACCTCG
>NZ_JBSFNC010000200.1:0-13602 GCF_053586895.1 Amycolatopsis sp. NPDC003731
GTGTCAAGGCACGCTTTCCCGCCTTGACACCACCTGCCGGCCGTGGAACAATCCCGCCTTCGGGCCGGCGGGAACCAGAGTCACCGGAAAGCCGGATAAAAAGCCAAATCGGCGTGCGGCCCCAACCGGGCCGCCAAAGCCGCAGCAACCCGCGCAGCGAACTCCGAAACCGCCGTCATCCGGACGTACCCGGCATGCTTTGCCAAATCCCGCCACCAGGTCACAAAAGCCGCCTCCCGGCTGACCGGGGCAGCGTGCCGGGACAGGTTCAACGCTCCCAGCTCCTCCCCCGTGATCAGCCAGACCCGCAGCAGCTCGCTCGACGTCAAATGCCCGGCAAGCACCTCGTCATCGGTAAACGCCGGCCAGACCCCGACCACCTCGGCCCGCCAGGCCGCGATCATCGCCTCGCTCATCCCCGCCGGCAGCGCCAGCGCGTCCGGCCAGCCGGCGAACGGCAACCGCAGGTGAGCCGCATCGACCAGGGCCGATCGGACGCAGCCGTTCTCGAAGTCCAGGAACCGGACGCCCTGCCCGGTGACCAGGTTGGTGTCCGGACTCAGCTCGACCGGGCTGAACGCCCGGAACCCCGCCGCGCGCGACTGCTCCACCGCCGCCATCACCTGCGCGAGCACCTCGTCCGGCACCGGAATCCCGAGGCGCTTCTGGATCAGCGAAGGCACCTGCGCGCACAACGCGTCGACCCCGTCGGAATCACCCTTCGCCGGCCCGCCCAGGCGCCGCAGCAACGCGTTGAAGTCCGCCTCGCGGCCGGCCGTGCTCGCGTGCAGGCGGCCGAGGGAGCGGGCCCAGGAGAGCAGCGCCCGCTCGGCCGCGCGGGAGTCGCGGGCGTAGAGCTTGTCCTCCAGCGTCGGCGTGCGGCCCAGGTCCTCCAGCACGAGCACGCGGTCGCGGCCGTCGTGGGCCACCAGTTCCGGGCACATCCGCTCGTCCGGGGCCAGCGCCGTGAACAGCTGGTAGCTGACCGCCTCCTGGGCGAACGGGTCGGCACCGGACTCCGGCCGGTCCGGGTAGTGCTTGATGACGAGCGTGCGCGGGAGCGCGAACGACGACACCACGCGCGCGCGGACCACCGTGGCCGGCCCGCTCCCCGCGAGGTCCTCGGGTCCGACCAACGTGATCGCGCTGCCGAACCGGCGTGAGAGAACGGACTCGCCCGCCGCGACCGCCGCGGCGATGGCAAGCTGCTCGGCTCCTGCCCCGACTCCAGCGTCGCCGGTGGAGGAGGTGTCGACTGTCATTGTCACCGACCCTACTCGTGACTGAGCAACCATGACTACTGACATCCGGACAAAAAGGGGCATCCCGCTTGAAGACGGGTCACCCGCGTGAAAGCGGACGCGTTCCCACCCGTGAACGTTGCCCATTCCGGCGCACGATCAACACAATGGCCGCAGCTGCAACGATTCCGAGAAGGTTGACCAGCAGCTGCCCGACGGACTGGACGCACCGGCTCCACTCCCCCGCCACGGCCGCGACGACCGCATACCCCGCGGCCGGCACCGTGGTCACGGAGATGAACACGCCCACCAGCGCGGCCGACTTCGCCGACGTCATCGCCAGCATCCCGGCGGCGCCGGCGAGCATCGCGACGACCAGGGACGGCACGCCGACGGAGAAGACGAAGTCGACCTCGTGGTTCTTGTCCAGCCGGAACGCGTCCGCCCCGAAGACGTCGGTCGCGCGCACGAGCAGCGCGCCGCCGAGCGTCACCACCATCGCCAGCGGGAAGCCCGCCCCCAGCGCGGCACCCGCCCGCCGGACGAGGTCCCAGCGGCGCAGCACCAGCCCGACGGCGAGCGCGGCCAGCGGCCCGAATTCCGGGCCGACCACCATCGCGCCGACGATCGTCACCGCCGAGTTCGTCAGCACGCCGACCGCGGCGAGCAGGCAGGCGATGGTGAGGAAGGCCAGGAACGTCACGTTCAGCCGGGATTCCTCACCGGTCCGCGCGACCAGTTCCTCCCACACGACGGCGTCCGCGGCTTCGCCCGGCGCGGCTTCTTCCGCCCGGTCGGCGGCGTCGGACAGCGCGGTGTCGAGCGCTTCGAGCGTGATCCCGCCGGTGTGGTCGAGACCGAGGCCGCACAGCGCGTCGATGATCTCGTCCGCCGCCTCGCGGGCGATGTCCGCCTCGACCAGGTCACCCTCGGGTTCCACGGCGGCGCCGCGGTGCACGACGAGGTGCGCGGTGCCGGCGTGGGCCCGCAGGATGTCGAGCGCCGAAGCGGTCTTCTCCTGCGGGCACACGGCCCTGAGGTGCAGCACTAGTTCTGCGGGGCGGCGGCCGGTTTCGCGTCGATCCCGGCTTCCTTGCGCTGCTGCGCGGTGATCGGCGCGGGCGCCGCGGTCAGCGGGTCGTACCCGCCGCCGGTCTTCGGGAACGCGATCACGTCACGCAGCGAGTCGGCCTTCGCCAGCAGCATGACGATGCGGTCCCAGCCGAACGCGATGCCGCCGTGCGGCGGGGGGCCGAACTGGAAGGCGTCGAGCAGGAAGCCGAACTTCTCCTGCGCCTCCTCCTCGCCGAGGCCCATCAGGTTGAAGACGCGCTTCTGGACGTCGCCGCGGTGGATACGGATCGAGCCGCCGCCGATCTCGTTGCCGTTGCAGACGATGTCGTAGGCGTAGGCGAGGGCGTTGCCCGGGTCCTGCTCGAACTTGTCGATCCACTCCGGGGTCGGCGAGGTGAACGCGTGGTGCACCGCGGTCCACTTGCCGGAGCCGACGGCCACGTCGTCGCCGATGTCCTCGACCGGCGCGAACAACGGCGCGTCGACGACCCAGACGAACGACCAGGCGTTTTCGTCGATCAGGCCGAGCCGCTTGCCGATCTCGTCGCGCGCGGCGCCGAGCAGCGGCTGGGTCGACGAAGCCTTGCCCGCGGAGAAGAAGATGCAGTCGCCGGGCTTGGCGCCCGCCGCCGCGGCGACGTTCTCCCGCTCGTGCTCGGACAGGTTCTTCGCGACCGGGCCGCCGAGCGTGCCGTCCTCGTTCACGAGGATGTACGCGAGGCCCTTGGCGCCGCGCTGCTTCGCCCATTCCTGCCACGCGTCGAGCTGGCGCCGCGGCTGGTCGGCGCCGCCGGCCATCACGACCGCGCCGACGTACGGGGCCTGGAACACGCGGAACGGCGTGTCGGCGAAGAACTCCGTCATGTCAGTGATCTCGAGGTCGAAGCGCAGGTCCGGCTTGTCCGAGCCGTACTTGGCCATCGCCTCGTGGTAGGTGATGCGCGGGATGGGGCGCGGGATCTCGTGCCCGATCAGCTTCCACAGCGCGGAGACGATGTCCTCGCCGAGCGCGATGACGTCGTCCTGCTCGACGAAGCTCATCTCGATGTCGAGCTGGGTGAACTCGGGCTGGCGGTCGGCGCGGAAGTCTTCGTCGCGGTAGCAGCGGGCGATCTGGTAGTACCGCTCCATGCCGCCGACCATGAGCAGCTGCTTGAACAGCTGCGGCGACTGCGGCAGCGCGTACCAGGAGCCGGGCTTGAGCCGCGCGGGCACCAGGAAGTCGCGCGCGCCTTCGGGCGTCGAGCGGGTCATCGTCGGGGTCTCGATCTCGACGAAGTCCTGGGCGTGCAGCACCTCGCGCGCGGCGCGGCTGACCTCGCTGCGCAGCCGCATGGCCGCGGCCGGGCCGCTGCGGCGCAGGTCGAGGTAGCGGTGCTTGAGCCGGACCTCTTCGCCGACGTCGACCCGGTCGTCGATCGGGAACGGCAGCGGCGCGGCCTCGGACAGCACCTCGAGCCGGGTCGCGAGGACCTCGATCTCGCCGGTGGGGATCTCGGCGTTGGCGTTGCCCTCTGGGCGCTTCGCGACCTCGCCGACGATCTTCACGCAGAACTCCGACCGCAGCGCGTGCGCGCGCTCGGCCATCTCGCCTTCGCGGAAGACGACCTGGGCGACCCCGCTGGCATCGCGGAGGTCGATGAAGATGACGCCGCCGTGATCGCGCCGCCGGGCCACCCATCCGGTGAGGGTGACGGTCTGTCCGGCCTGTCCGGCACGCAGGGTGCCGGCGTTGTGAGTGCGGAGCACTGCGACTGCTCTCCTTCGACATGGGTGGTTCGCCTGTTGAGAAGGCTAACGAACCACCCAGCGTACGACGTCGGCAGGCTCGGGAGACCAGGTGGTCAGAGGACGTACTTGGGCCGGGTCTCCAGCGCCGCGACCAGACGGTGGGCCTGGGACAGGTAGGCGGCGACCTGGTAGATGCGCCCGCCCGGGTGCGCCACCAGCCAGCCGGCGGCCGCGGTGGCGGAGGCGAAGAACGGCTGTCCCGCGCAGGCGACCGCGTCGACGCCCTCGAGCCCGAAGCCGAGGTCGACCGCCGCGACCACCGCGGCCGGCGGATCGACCAGGAGGATCCCGTGCGGCATCAGCTCGATGCGGATGCGCGTGCCGGTGACCGGGCAGATCGCCGCCGCGTGGACGCGCTCGCCGGTCGCGATGGCGAGCAGGAACATGTCGACCGTGCCGTCCGGGCCCGCGCCGAGGGTGCCCTCGGCCGGCTCGAGGCGGTGGTGGGCGCCGCGGGGGGCCGGGCCGGTCGAGACGAGGTCGCGGTGCAGGGTGAACCCGATCAGCTCGACCAGGCGGCGGGCCTCGGCCGGAGCGACGCCGACCGTCGCGGCGAGCCTGTCGACGCCCACCGGGTGCCGGCCGGCCCGGGTCAGCTTCAGGGCGGCCCAGGCGAGCCGGGCGGCCGCGACACGGTCGGTCCGCGAGGTCGTCATCGTCCGGCTCCTTTCGGGATCGATCCCTTCGACGTTAGGCGCCGGTGAGGCGGGGCGACAACGACACGATCGGACATTTTGCCGCAAACCGAAGACACCGCCCCCGAACGGCCCAGTGCGTCACCCAGTCGGTCCGAAAAGGACCCTCAGAGCAGCCGCAGCTGCTCCGCGGGAGCGGCCTCCGCCGCCGGCAGCTCGGGACCCCGCGCGTCGAACCCGGACTTGCGGTCCAGGCCGTGCCGCCGCAGCAGCGGCCCGACCCGCGCCGCGAGGCCTTCCCGGTAGGCCTTCCGCACGTAACTCCCCCGCGCGTAGAGCTCGCGGTACCGCGGAACCAGCTCCGGATGCGTGCCCGCCAGCCAGCGGCCGAACCACTCGCGCGCGCCGGGCCGCAGGTGCAGCGCGAACGCCGTCACGCTCGTCGCGCCCACGTCGGCGAGCTGGGCGAACAGGGCGTCCAGTGCCTCTTCGGAGTCGGTCAGCCACGGGAGCACCGGCGCCACCAGCACCGAGCACGGCAGCCCGGCCTCGCGGGCCTTGCGGACCAGCTCCAGCCGCGCCCGCGGGCTCGGCGTGCCGGGTTCGAGGCGGTGCTGCAGCTCCTCGTCGAGCAGGGCGATCGACACCGCGAGCCCGACCGGCACGTCGCGGGCGACATCGCGCAGCAGCGGCAGGTCGCGGGCCAGGACCGTGCCCTTGGTGAGCACCGAGAGCGGCGTGCCGGAGCGCGCCAGGGCCGTGATGATGCCGGGCATCAGCCGGTAGCGGCCCTCGGCGCGCTGGTAGGGGTCGGTGTTGGTGCCCATCGCGACGTGCTCGCGCCGCCACGACGGCTTCTTCAGCTGCGCGGTGAGCACCTGCGGGGCGTTGATCTTGACGACCACCTGCGTGTCGAAGTCGCGGCCGGCGTCGAAGTCGAGGTAAGTGTGGGTGTTCCGGGCGAAGCAGTTGTGGGACACCATGCCGTCGGCCACGAAGTCGCCGGTGCCGGTGGTGATGTCGAACAGCGGCAGCTGCAGCCCGAGCGGTTCGATCGCCTCCACGCGGCGCCGGCTCGCGCCGATCACCGCGCCTTCGAGGGACCGTTTCCACGTCACGGCCGGGTTGCCGACGTGGAAGAACCGGAGCACCTCGCCGACCCCGCCGAGCAGCCGGATTTCCTGGCGTGTCGGGAACTTCGGCACCTCGTCCAGCTGGTGGGCGAACCCGAACCGGTCGAGCGCGGCGACGAAGGCGTCGGCGATCTCGGGCTCGTCGTGCGCCACCGCGAGCACGCCGCGGCCGTAGTCGCCCGCGATGTCGAAGACGCCGGCGAGGAATCCGCGCTGCCAGTGGGCGTCCGGATCCGGCGGCACCTTGAGAAAACCGACCGACGCACCGAAGTCCGGGAGGTAGCGCAGCGCGCGGGCGGCAGCGTCCGGCTCGGCGGCGAACCCGCCGGAGCGCAGCATCCCGCAGAGGTAGCCGGCCCGGTAGCCGAGCGTCTCGTCCGGCGTCGGCGCGAACCGGCCGACGCCGATCAGCTCGGTGCCGGGCTCCAGGTGCGGCCGCTGCGCGGCGCCGAACTTGCTGCCGGTGACGTGCTTCCAGCCCTTGCTGGTGAGGAACCGGTGATCACCGCCGGCCACGAGCCGGGTGCCGTCGTCGAGCGTCACCCGGTAGGCGGCGCGCAAGGTGGTCCAGTGCGCTTCGACGCGGGTCGGCACCAGCCGCCGGGAGGCACCGTGGCCGCGGGTGCCGTAGATCTCGTCGCCGACTTTCAGGTCGGACAACGCCTTCGTCCGGCCGTCGGCCATCAGGATCCGGGTGCCGCCTTCGAGGCAGTAGGTGCAGGCGTGCGAGCAGCCGCGGTAGGGGTTGACGGTCCATCCGAACGGCACCCCGGACCCGGCGGGCACCTTGTTCAGCACCGACCGGGCGTGCACCTCGTGAAAGGTGACGCCGTCGAATTCCGGTGACCGCACCGATCGCACCAGGCCCTCGAGCCCGGGCAGTGCCGGTTCACCCTCCCCTGTCCGCTGTCGATCCCATCGCACGGCGCCAGTCGAACATATGTTCTAGACGGGTGTCAAACCGGTTCGGGACAAGCGGATCACGTGGTGCCGGTGGTGTTCGTGGGGCGGATGGGACGGCGCTGGGCCGACCGGGTGGTGTTCCGGACGGCCACCCAACCGGGCACGCCCGGCCGGCGTGGACGTCGTGCGAACCCATCCGCGACACCGGAAGGCAGGACCCGATGATCTCTCGAACCGCGAAGACCGTGCTCGCCGCGACAGTGGCGGCCGCCGGGTTGTCCGTTGCCCTCGCGTCACCCGCGGCCGCGGCGCCCGCCTACTGCACCGCTTCGAAGTCCGGCAACGGGGCGACCGCCTACTGCTACGCCTCCGCTTCCGGCACCCAGTTCCGGGCCATGGCCTACTGCCGCTACCTGACGCCCAGCGGCAGCTTCGACTACTCCTACTTCTACGGCGCGTGGCGGACCCAGGGCGACCCCCTCTGGTCCACCGCGGCCTGCGGTGCCGGGTGGAGCTACGTCAGCCCCAACGCCCAGGTGCGGTGAGACTCAGGACGAAAACCGCTCCAAGGCCCGGATCTTGTTGGTCGCGTCCAGCGCCGCCACCTTGTACGCCTCCGACAGCGTCGGGTAGTTGAACACCGCGTCCACCAGGTAGTCGACCGTGCCGCCGCAGCCCATCACCGCCTGTCCGATGTGGACCAGGTCGGTCGCGCCCGTGCCGAACACGTGGACCCCCAGGAGCTTGCGGTCCGTCGTGGACACCAGCAGCTTCAGCATCCCGTAGCTGTCGCCGGTGATCTGGCCGCGCGCCAGCTCGCGGTAGCGGGCGATGCCGACCTCGTACGGCACCGACGACGACGTCAGCTGGGCCTCGGTCGAGCCGACGTACGAGATCTCCGGGATCGTGTAGATGCCGATCGGCTGCAGCGCGCCCAGCTCGTGCGCCGGCTCGCCGAACGCGTGGTACGCCGCGAGCCGGCCCTGGTCCATCGACGTCGCCGCCAGGGCCGGGAAGCCGATCACGTCGCCCACCGCGTAGATGTGCGGGACCGCCGTGCGGTAGTTCTCGTCGACCACCAGGCGGCCGCGCTCGTCCGCGCTCAGGCCCGCCGCCTCCAGGTTGAGCTCGCCGGTCATGCCCTGGCGGCCCGCCGAGTACATCACGCCGTCGGCCGGGATGCGCTTGCCGCTGACCAGCGTCGTGATCGTCGCGTGGTCGGAGACCGCCACGTCCGCGACCTTCTCGCCGAAGCGGAAGGTGACGCCGAGGTCGCGCAGCTGGAACTTGAGGGACTCGACGATCTCCGGGTCGCAGAAGTCGAGCATGTGGTCGCGCTGTTCCACCACGGTGACCCGGGAGCCGAGCGCGGCGAACATCGACGCGTATTCGATCCCGATCACCCCGGCGCCCACCACGACCAGCGACGACGGGATCTGCTCCAGCCGGAGGATCTCGTCGGAGTCGAGCACGCGGGCGGCGTCGAAGTCGACCTGCTTCGGCCGCGCGGGCCGGGTGCCGGTGGCGATCACGACGTGGTCGGCCGACAGCGTCCGCCGGTCGCCGCGGTGGCGGCCTTCGACCAGGACGGTGTGCGGGTCGGCGAAGGAGCCGGTGCCGTCGAGCAGGTCGATGTGGTTGCGCAGCAGCTGCGCGCGCACGACCTGGACCTCGCGCCCGACGACGTGCTGGGTGCGCGCGAGCAGGTCGGCGATGGTGATGTCCTGCTTGACGCGGTAGCTGGCGCCGTAGAGCTCGCGCTGGTTCATGCCGGTCAGGTAGAGGACGGCTTCGCGCAGCGTCTTGGACGGGATCGTGCCGGTGTTGACGCACACCCCGCCGACCATGTCGTGCCGGTCGACGACCGCCACCTTCTTGCCGAGCTTCGCCGCGGCGATCGCGGCCTTCTGCCCGCCGGGGCCCGAACCGATGACGATGAGGTCGTACTCGTGCTCGCTCACGACGTCGAGCCTGCGCACCCGGCGCGCCGGGCGCAACCCCCTGCCGGTGAAGATCGGCGCGCGAGCCGATCGCGGTGTCGGCGCGCGCCGGTGCTGCCCGTACTCGCCGACGACGAGACCAGCACCGGACGGACACCGCCTCGCCGCCACGAGACCCGCGCGCGCCCCGGCCTCGGAGCCGGCGTGCAGCGGCGCTGCCCGGTACCCGCCGATGACGAGACCGCCACCCAACCGACCCCGCCTCGCCGCCACACACATGATCCGCACGCGAACCGGCCTCGGGGTTAGCGTGTCCCGGTGCTGCGCGTCTCGCTGCTCGGCGAGCAAGTCATCGCCGACGATGCTTCCGGCGCCGTGCTGACCCGGTCGCCGCGGTCGGTTGCGCTCGTCGGGCACCTTGTCGTGCACGCCGGCCAGGCGCAGCCGCGGCGGTTGCTCGCCGGGCTGTTCTGGCCCGACTCCACCGACGCGCAGGCGCTGACCAACCTCCGCCGGGAGCTGCACCAGCTGCGGCGCGTGCTGGGCGACCCGCCCTCGCTGAGCATCACCGGGCAGGACCTGTGCTGGCAGGACACCCCGTCGAGCCGGGTGGACGTGCGGGAGTTCGCCGTCGCGCACCGGGCCGCGCTGGCCGCCGGGGATCCCGGCTCCGCCGCGAGGCATGCCCGGGCCGGTCTCGAGGCCTACCGCGGCGAGCTGCTGCCCGGCCTGGCCGACGACTGGGTCCTGGCCGCCCGCGCCGAGCTCGAACGCCAGTGCGTCGAGCTGTGCGACCTGCTCTGCCGGACGCCGTCGGGCGATCCCGCCGCCGCGCTCGCCGCGGCCCGCCGCCGGATCGCGCTGCGCCCGCTCGAGGAGACGGGCTACCGGACGCTGATGGCGCTGCAGGCCGCGGCCGGTGACCGGGCGGGCGCGGTGAGCACCTACCACCGGTGCGCGTCGGTGCTCGAACGCGAACTCGGCGTCGTCCCGGCCGAGGCGACCCGCGCGGCCCTGCGGCGGCTGCTGGCCCGGCCGGACCCCGAGCCGCGGCGGACGGCCGCGCCCGGGCTCGTCGGCCGCGCCGCGGAGCTGGCCCGCCTCGGCGAGCTCTGGCGGGCGGCCGCGGCGGGCCGCGCCGGGTTCGTCCTCGTGCGCGGTGACGCCGGAGTGGGCAAGACCCGGCTGGTCACCGAGCTGGCCGGAGCAGCCCGGGCCGAGGGCGCGATCGTGGCCGCCGGCCGGTGCTTCGCCGCGCCGGGCCGGCTCGCGCTGGCGCCGGTGGCCGACTGGCTGCGCACGCCGGCCGTGCAGCGGGCGGCGGCGTCGCTGGACCCGGTGTGGCGCGCCGAAGTCGACCGGCTGCTGCCGGCCACGCGGACGGCCGGCGGCGGGCACCCGACCGTCGACGCGTGGCAGCGCCTGCGGTTCTTCGAAGGGCTGGCCCGGGCGCTCACCGCGAGCGGGCGGCCGGTGCTGCTGGTGCTCGACAACGCGCAGTGGTGCGACGAGGAGACCGGCGCGTTCGTCACCTTCTGCCTCGGCCTGCTGCCGGACGCGCCGCTGCTGGTCGCCGCGACCCTGCGCGACGGCGACCCCGGCCCCGGCGTCGCGGCCTGGACGGCCCAGCTGCGCGACGACGGCAGGCTGACCGAGCTGCCGCTGCGCCCGTTCGACGCCGACGGCACGGCCCGCCTCGGCGAGGCGGTCGCCGGGCGCCCATTGTCCACTTCGGACCGCGAACTGCTGCACGCGGCGACCGGCGGCTACCCGCTCTACGTGGTCGAAGCTCTGCGGGCCGACGATTCCCCGCCCGCCGAGGGGTTGGCCGCGGTGTTGCGGACGCGGCTGGAGCAGCCGGGCCCGGCCGCCCGCGAGATCGCCGGGCTCGCCGCCGCGGCGGGCCGGGACGTCACCCTCGAACTGCTCACCGAGGCGAGCGACCTCGACGCGGACACCGTCGTCGACGCCGTCGACGAGCTGTGGCGGCGCCGGATCGTGCGCGAGTTCGGCGGCGCCTACGACTTCACCCACGACCTGCTGCGCGAGACGGCCTACCAGCAGGTCAGCCCGCCGCGGCGGTGGCTGCTGCACCGGCGGCTGGCCCAGGGCCTGGAGCTGCTGCACGCCGGGGACACCGACGCCGTGGCGGCGCAGCTGGCCGAGCAGTACGCCCGCGGCGGCCGCCCGGACCGCGCCGTCGCGCACTACCGCCGGGCGGCGGCCGTCGCCGCGGGGACGTTCGCCCACGCCGAAGCGATCCGGCTGCTGCGGGAGGCACTGGCGCTCGTGACGGCCCGGCCGGCGAGCGGCAACCGCGACCGGGACGAACTGGCCGTCCTCGAAGCGCTCGCCGGGCCGCTCAACGCCCACCAGGGCTACTCGTCGCCCGAGCTGCAGCGCACGCTGGAACGGTCGCTCGCGCTGGCGGAGTCGCTCGGCGACGCGGAGGCCGCGCTCACCGCGCTGCTCGAGCTGTGGTCGTCGCGCTTCGTCCAGGGCCGGACGGTCCAGGCCCACGAGGCGGCCGAGCGGGCGCTGGGCCTGCTCGCCCCCGGGACGAGCGCCGAGCAGGGCGGTTCGGCGCACTTCATCGTCGCGGGCTCGGCGCTGAGCCTCGGCCACGACCCGGCGGGGGCGCTGCGGCACTTCGAGCTGGGCGCCGAGCGAACGCGCGGCGCGTCCTCGTGGCCGATCGGCACCCGCCCGGACGTCCACGGGCCGGCCTGGGCGGCGCACGCTCACTGGCTGCTCGGGCACGAGGAAGAGGCCGTGGCGTGCGGCGCCGAGGCGATCGCGCTCGCCCGCCGGATCGACCACCCGTACAGCCTGGCCATCGCCTTGGCGTACGCGGGGATGACGCACCAGATGCGCCGCAACCGGCAGGCACTCGGGGTGGTCGTCACGGAGCTGCGGGCCCTGTGCGAACGGTACGGCTTCGCGTACTACCGGGAGTGGGCGCTGCTGCTGGGCGGCTGGGCCCGCGGCGGCCCGGCCGGCCTGGCCGCGGCGCAGCAGGGCGTCGCGAACCTCAAGGCCGAGGGATCGTTCGCTCGGATGCCGTACTGGTTGTCGCTGGTCGCCGAGCTGTCCCCACCGGAGGCGGCCCGGGCCACGCTGGACGCGGCACTGGCGGCCGGCGAGGCCCGCGACGACCGCTGGTGGCTGCCGGAGGTCCTGAGATTGCGGGCGGGCCACGACGCCGACCCGGTCCCCCGGCTCCGGGCGGCCGTGGAGCTGGCCCGCGCCCAGGGCAGCATCGCCCTGCGGCGGCGGGCGGAGGCGGACCTGGAGCGGTCCTGACCAGGCCCGAACGACCCGAACGCTGGGCGAACGCCCGCTGCCTACGTTCCCCTCCGGAACCGAACTCCGAGAGGGGCCACCATGACCACCACCGCTCTGCCGCACGAAGAACTGGCCGCCGCCCTGCGCGGCGACCTCGTCACGCCCGCCCACCCCGGTTACGACGAGGCCCGGGCCGTCTACAACGCCATGATCGACAAGCGCCCGGCGGCGATCGCCTACTGCCGCGACGCGGCCGACGTCGTCGCCTGCGTCCGCTACGGCCGAGCCCGCGGCCTGGACATCGCGGTGCGCGGAGGCGGCCACAACGCGGGCGGCCTGGGTGTCGCGAACGGAGCGCTGGTCATCGACCTGTCCCGCCTGCGCAGCACCACGGTCGACCCGGTGAAGAAGACGGTCCGCGCCGACGCGGGCTGCACCTGGGGCGACGTCGACCACGCCACGGTGGCGTTCGGGATGGCAACGCCGTCGGGCATCGTCGCGTCCACCGGGGTGGCGGGCCTGACCCTCGGAGGCGGCATCGGCTACCTGGCCCGCCGCTTCGGCTTGACGGTCGACAACCTGCTGGGAGCGGACGTCGTCCTCGCCGACGGTTCGTTCGTGCACGCTTCGGAGTCCGAGCACCCGGACCTGTTCTGGGCCTTACGAGGAGGAGGCGGCAACTTCGGCGTGGTCACGTCGTTCACGTTCCGCTGCCACGACATCGGAGAGCACGGCGTGGTGATCGGCGGGCCGGTGCTGTACGACCTGGCGGACACGCCGGAGGTGCTGCGCTGGTACCGCGAGCTGCTCCCCGCGCTGCCGGAGGAGCTCAACGGCTGGTTCGGCTTGCTGACGGTCCCGCCGGCACCCCCGTTCCCGGAGCAGCTGTGGGGCCGCAAAGCCTGCGGAATCGTCTGGTGCTACACGGGCGCGCACGACAAGGCGGACGAAGTCCTGGAGCCGGTTCGCTCGTTCGGTGAGCCGCTGCTGGTCGGCCTCCACGACCTGCCGTACACGGCACTGCAGGGAGCATTCGACGCGCTGTATCCCGCAGGCCTCCAGTGGTACTGGCGAGCGGACGTGTTCCACGAGATCTCCGACGAGGCCATCGAAATCCACCTGAAGAACGGCGAGAAACTGCCGACAATGCATTCATCGATGCACCTGTACCCGATCGACGGAGCGGCCGGCAGGGTGGCCCCGGACGCAACGGCCTTCCCCCACCGCGGGGGCGGCTGGTCGGGAGTGATCGTGGGCGTGGACCCCGCACCGGGGAAGGCAGGGGAAATCGCGGAGTGGACCCGCACCTATTGGGACGAACTCCACCCGACATCGGCGGGAGGAGCGTACATCAACTTCATGATGGAGGAGGGCCAGGACCGAGTGAAGGCGTCATACCAGGGCAACTACGAAAGATTGGCGGCGGTGAAGAGGAAGTACGACCCGGAGAACATATTCCACATCAACCAGAACATCCGCCCAGCCTGACAACGCACCCGGCCACCAACGGCACCCAGACCCCCCGCAACCCCGATCCGAAGCCAGAACACGGACGGCGAACCTTTGTCAAGGCACGCTTTCCCGCCTTGACAAAGGTTCG
>NZ_JBSFNC010000201.1:0-13541 GCF_053586895.1 Amycolatopsis sp. NPDC003731
CGACTTCCTTGGGGGTCTCGGTGACCAGCCCCGGCACGAGCGCCCGCGCCTCGGCGCCGTCGGACGCTTTCCCGCCTTGACAAAGGTTCGCCGTCCGTAGTCACAATAACGGCTTCGGGGTGGCGGAGAACGAGCGAATCAAGACCGCAAAGCACCTCGAGACCGCTGCCAGTCGGTCACCACGCCCAACCCGGCATCGATCTCCTCACCCAGCAAAGCCCCCAGCAGCGCAGCAACATCCGCCCCGAGCAATTCCCCCACCCGATCAAGCGAAGACAAAGCCTCCCAAGGCGAACCAGCCAAAGACCCGGCGACAACTCCAGGCTCCGGCGGCACCAGACCCTCTTCCAACCCGAACCGCCCAGCAGCCAGAAGAGCAGCAACCACCAGATGAGGCTGAGCATCGGCCCCGGCAAACCGAAACTCCAGCCGAGGCCCGGAAGCCGGCCCCGCCACCCGAACCGAGGCGGTCCGATCGTCATACCCCCACCGGACCTCCCGCGGCGAGAACGGAGCAGTCCGCAACCGGACATAGGAGTTCCAAGTAGGCGCCCAAACAGCAGTCAGCGCCCGAGCATCCCGAAGCACCCCGGCCAGAAAACCACCCAGCAGATCGGGCTCCGACCCATCCACGGCGGACAAAGACAGGTGAACGTGCCCGGAGTTCCCCTGCCCAGGCGCAGGAGCGGCCAGATAATCGGCAGTGACCCCGTGCCGAGCAGCGACCCGGCGCACGATCAGCTGCTGCAGAAGGACATCATCACAGGCAGCAAGAGCGTCCCGGTGCCGCAGCACGATCTCGTACTGCCCGGGGTGACACTCGGCCCGCGCCGACTCGACGCCCAGCCCGGCATCGTCCAACGCGGTCCGCAGATCACGCAACAGCGGCGCAAGCCGTTCGGTCCCGCCCACCGCATAGTCGACCCCGTGCGAGGTGAGCGGCCCGGAAGCATCCCGGAAAACGACCTCGTGCTCGATGCCGACCGAAGGCACCAGCCCCAGCCCCTCCAGCGCGGTGAGCTGAGCACGGAGCACCTCCCGTGGCGCCAGCTCCGCAACACCCCCGGACGGCCACTCGGCATCCCCCACGACGGCCCAGGTCCGATCCCCCAGCGGGATCGCCGAAGCCGCGTCCGGCCGCACCCGCAGGTCGCCGAACCCTTCGAGGTACCCGCCGAGCACCCCGGACGCCGGCAGCGGATCCCGCGACGGCGTCCACGCGAACACATAACTGCAAACGCCGTAACCGTCGTCGAGCACCGAAGCGGCAAACGGCGCGGCGAGCTCGACAGCGGCGAACCGGGCGTGCGGATCGGGCACCAGCAGCAGCAGCCGGGCACCGTCCTCGGTGAGCAGACCCCGCAGCACGCCCTCCCCCGCCGCGGCCGCCGCACGCCGGGCCGAGAGCGACCGCGGACCGACCGGCCGCGCGAACGCCGTCACCACGCGCCGCCCGGATCCGGGGCGTGCAGCGGGTTCGGCACCCGCCCCCAGCGGACGTCGAACTCGTCGTCCCGTTCCACCTTGTCGAAGCCCTGCCCGGCGAAGTGCTCCCGGTTGAGCGTCACGCGCTCGACGTCCGGGGCGAACAGGCGGCAGGCGTCGAACCGCGCGGCCACGTCCGGGTTCTCGTCCCGGTAGCGGCCGACGATCTCCCGCACGGGCGCCCAGAACGCGGCCCGCGGCAGGCCGAGTTCGTCGAGCAGGACCTCGGCCCAGAACCGGAACTGACCGGAGAACACCGAGCTGAACAGCGACTGCGCCAGCAGGTGCGCGGGCCAGCGCAGCATGTCCGCGGCCGCCTCGGCCGGCAGCGACTCGTAGCTCCCGAGCTGCTCGTCGAGCAGGTCGACGCCCTGGGCAAAGTCCTTGATCAGCACCCGCTGCGGGACCCCGGCGGCGTCGACGACCAGGACGAGGTTCTGGCCGTGCGGGCAGAACCCGACACCGTGCCGCAGCAGCCACTGCAGCAACGGCGTGAGCAGCAAGTCGAACAGCCGCGTCAGCCACGCCGTCGCGTCCCCGCCGCCGATCAGGTGCGCGAGCACGGAGACGCCGTCGGGACCCCGGTAAGGCAGCGCGGCGAAGGAAAGCGCCCGCTCCCCCTCGGCAAGCCGGATCGGTTCGCGCCACAGCGCGCCCAGGGTCTCGTGGAACCGGTAGGGCAGCTCCTCGAGGTGCCCGAACAGCGGGTGCTGCACCGACACGCTCGCGACCTCGCCGAGCAGCCCGAACCGGTACCGCTCCGTGAGCAGCGGGTCGGCGGCGCTGATCCGGCGCAGCCAGGTCGTCACCGACGGGCCGGCGAGCGTGGCCGCGGAGTTGAGCCCGCGGTAGACGAGCGTGTTCCGCACCGACACCGCGGTCTTGACGTCGTGCCGGCCGGGTGTGCTCACGTTGGCCAGGGTCCGGACGGTCTGGTGCGGCCGGTAGCCGTCGGCGCTCTCCCCGAGGTCGATGACGACACCGGTGGCGAGCTCGGCGGCGTAGAGCGTGCCGAGGATTTCGTCGGCCTGCCACGGGTGCACCGGCACCCAGACGTAGTCCTCGGGCGCCTTCGCGGCGAACTCGTCGCGCAGTCCGCCGAGCTCGGCGGCCAGCAGCGCGTCCCGGCTCAGCTCGTCGACGCACCGGAACTGGGCGTGGTCCGGGTGGACGGCGAACCAGCGCAGCCGGAGGTCTTTGCCCGCCTCGGGCGCGTACCGGGCCCGGTCCCGCGCGGAGAACCCGACCCGCCCCTTGTTGAGCACGAGCCGCGGGTGCCCGGTGAGGTGCCCGTCCGCGACGTCGTAGTCCATGGTGGACAGCTCGGCCGCGGTCGGCGCGCGGCGCAGGCGGGCGGCCTCGTTGGCCACCGTCGAGGTCAGCTCGGCGAGCACGTCGGCCAGCCGCAGCCCGCTCAGGCCGAGGACTTCGCGGGCGTCCACGACGAGCGTGCGCGGGTCGGTGACCGGTTCGCCGGAGCGGCGCGCGCTGCCGGGCTCGACCGTCCAGGCGTCGAACGCGCCCCGCCGGGCCCGGAACGTGTAAACCGCGTCCGGGAGCTCCAGCCGGTAGGCGTCGCCGTCGGCGACCGGCTCCAGCATGTGCTCGTAGGACAGCTCGCCGAGCATCTTGTGGGTGATCAGCGCGCCGGCCGCGCGCCAGGCGGCCGCCTCGTCCAGGGTCACTTGTCCTCCAGGCCGAACGTGGTGAACGCGGTGCGGTCGGGCAGCTCGTGCACGGTCTTGCCGCACACGGCGTTGAGGATCACGGCCGCCCGCCAGGCGCCGAGGCCGAGGTCGGGCGCGCCGGGCCCGTGGGTGTGCCGTTCGGCGTTCTGCACGAACAGCGACCCCGGCAGGTCGAGGGCGACGCGGTAGTCGGCGCCGACGTCGAGGCGGCCCTGCCGGTCGCGGCGGACGGCGTCGCCGAGCCCGGTCAACAGCGGCCCGGTGGGCGCCTCCGCGTACCCGGTGGCCGCGACGACGGCGGCGGTGCGCAGGGTGGCGTCACGGCCCTGGTGCGCGTGCCGGACGCCGAGCGCGATCTCACCGTCCACTGTGGACGCCGAGACGACTTCGACGCCGGGGGTCAGCACGGCACCGGGCGGGCCGGTGATGCTGCGGCGGTAGAGCTCGTCGTGGATCGCGCCGATCGTTTCGGTGTCGATGCCCTTGTAGAGCTGCCATTGCGTGGGCAGCAGCCGGTCGCGGACGGTTTCGGGCAGGCCGTGGAAGTACGCGGTGTAGTCCGGCGTGAACTGCTCGAGGCCGAGCTTCGAGTACTCCATGGGCGCGAACGCGGGCGTCCGGGCGAGCCAGCGTAGTCCGTCCACAGTGGATCGGCCGCGCAACAGGTCGAGCACGACTTCGGCGCCCGACTGCCCGGAGCCGACGACCGTGACGCTTTCGGCGGCGAGGAGTTCGTCCCGGTGCGTCAGGTAATCGGCCGAGTGCACCGCCAGGACTTCGGGATCGGCGACGAGGTCGCGGAGAGGTTCGGGCACCGAAGGGATCGAACCGACGCCGAGCACGACGTTGTCCGCGAGCACCGGCTCGCGCCCGGCGATCGTGAGCTCGAAGGCGTCGCCGGCCCAGCGGATGCCGGTCACTTCGTGCCCGAAGTGGCACGACGGCAGCCGCGCGGCGGCCCAGCGGCCGTAGTCGTCGTACTCGACGCGCGGCATGTGGAACCGTTCGGCGAAGTAGAACGGCAGCAGGCGGTCGCGGTCGCGTAGGTAGTTGAGGAAGGAGAACGGGTTCGTCGGGTCGACGAGCGTGACCAGGTCGGCCAGGAAGGGCACCTGCAGCGTCGCGCCCTCGACGAGCAGGCCGGGGTGCCAGCGGAACTCCGGACGGGTGTCGAAGAAGACGGCGTCGAGGCCGTCGACTCCGGCGGCGAGGGCCGCGAGCGAGAGGTTGAACGGCCCGATCCCGACCCCGGCGAGGTGGTGGCGCCTCACGAAGCGACCGGGCTTTCCCGGCCGGCGACGAGCTCGGCACCCGCGGTGGCGACGATCCGGTCGAGCAGCGGGAGGTAGTCACCGGCGGTGGCGTGCGGGTGCAGCAGCGTCAGCTTGAGCCACAGCTGGTTCGTCCCGCCCGGCCCGGTCGGCAGCGCGGCCCGGCCGATGACGGCGGTACCGGCCTCCAGGAGTGCCCGGCGAACGCGCGCGACGAGCTCGTCACCGCCCGCCTCGTCGGCGAGGATCGGCCGCAGGACCACCGTGGACAGTTCGGGCGGACCCCAGAGCCGCAGGCCGGGGTGGTCCTCGACGCGGCGGGCGACCTCGGTGGCGAGGGCGCAGCAGCGTTCGACGAGGGCGCCGAGGCCGTCGGTGCCGAGCGCGTGCACGGTGACGGCCATCCGGAAGGCGTCCGGCCGGCGCGACGTCCGGATCGAGCGGCCGAGCAGGTCCGGCAGGCCGGCTTCGGTGTCGTCGTCGGCGTTGAGGTACTCGGCGCGGACGGTGAGCGCGCCGAGATCGGCGGCCTCGCGGGCGGCGAACAGCCCGGCGGCGACCGGCTGCCAGCCGAACTTGTGCAGGTCGAGGGCCACGGAATCGGCGCGGTCCAGCCCGGCGAGCTTGGGTTTGAGCGTGTCGCTGCAGAGGGCCATGCCGCCGTAGGCCGCGTCGACGTGCAGCCGGGCGTTGTGCCGGTGGCAGATGTCGGCGATTTCGGGCAGCGGGTCGAGGGTGCCGGTGTTGGTGGTCCCGGCGGTGGCGACGACGACGCAGCCGGGCGTCAAGACCTGGTCGAGCGCCTCGGGGAGCAGCCGATCGCCGTCGCAGGGGACGACGATCGGGGCGGGCAGGCCGAGCAGCCAGGCGGCGCGGGCGACGCTGTGGTGGGCGTTGGCGCCGCAGACGCTTTGGAGGACGCCGTTTTCGCGGGCGAGGAGGAGGCCGAGGAGGTTGGATTCGGTGCCCCCGGTGGTGACGACGGCGTCGGGGTCGTCGGCCTCGGGGTAGCAGAGCCGGGCGATCCCGGTGGTGAATTCGCGCTCGAGCTCGCTGGCGACGGGGGCTTGGTCCCAGGAGTCCATGGAGGGGTTCAGGGAGCCGGCGACGACATCGGCGGCCACGGAGACAGCGAGCGGCGGGCAGTGAAGGTGGGCGGCACAGGCGGGATCGGCCGGGTCGGCGGACCCGGCGGCGAGAAGCCGGCTGAGCTGTTCGAGCGCGGCTTCGGCCCCGACACCCCGGCGAGGCAGGAAGCCACCCCCGGCAGCTCGGGTGGGTCCGGCGTGGTGAGGCCGGGCGGCCGGGGTGGTCGGCTCGGTGAGGGCAGCGTCGGCCGGAAGCGCGGGCGCGGAGTGCTCGCCGGGCACCGCGTCAAGCTCTGGCTCGCGGTCCCCCGCCGCCGGAGCCGGCTCGCCACGCTCTGCCACCAGGGCCGCCGCCACCGCCGCCGGGCCGCCGGCCGGGATCGGGCCGCCGCGTTCGGCCACCCCCGCCGCCATTGCGCGCAGGGCCAGCGGGATCAGCTCGCCGAGCCGGTCCGCGCCGCCGTGGCCTCCGGCCAGCCCGTCTGCCCGCATGTGCCCGCCTTCCTTAGGGTTGCCTTGCCTACGCTGAGCAACAGTACGGCGACCGAAGGCTGCCTGTCATCCGGCCCCGTCCAGCATGCTCGACCGGGTGGCGGCGACGCGTCGGCCATCGGGAGTAGGTTCGGCGCGAGGAGGAGGTGATCAACGTGCCCCGGTGGGACGTCCTGGCGGCGATCGGTGCCGGCGGCGCGCTCGGCAGCCTCGCCCGCTACGGCCTGTCCGTGGCGATCCCGCACGCGCGCGGCGAGTTCGCCGTCGCCACGCTGCTCACCAACGTCCTCGGCTGCCTGCTCATCGGCGTCCTGATGGCCGTCCTGACCACCACCGCGCGCCCCCACCACCTCCTCCGGCCGTTCCTCGGCGTCGGGATCCTCGGCGGCTTCACGACGTTCTCGACGTTCGTGACCGACACCCTCGACGCGGCGACGACCGGGCGGCTCCTGGGTTCCGCGCTGTACGTGGCGGCGTCGGTGGTGCTCTGCTTGACGGCGGTCGCGGCCGGCCTCTCGGCCACGCGCGCGGTGTCCAAGAGGCGGACGGAGTGACGCTCGTCCTGGTGGCCCTCGGTGGCGCGGCGGGCTCGATCCTGCGCTACCTGACCGACTGGAAGGTCCGGCAGTGGCGCGACTCGCCGTTCCCGTTCGGGACGCTGACGGTGAACGTCGTGGGTTCGTTCATCCTGGGCTTCCTGAGCGGCTGGCTCCTGCACGGCGCGGAGCCGTCCTCGGTCCGCGCCCTGGTGGCGGTGGGCTTCTGCGGCGGCCTGACGACGTTCTCGACGTTCGGGTACGAGACGGTCCGCCTGTTCCTGGAGAAGACGCGGCTGTACGCGGTGCTGAACGTGGCCGTCACCATCCTCGCGGGGCTCGCCTCCGGCGCCCTCGGCCTGCTGTTCGCCACCGGCGTCTTCGCTTAGCGGTCCGGACGCCGCATCCGCCGCTGGACGCGGCGTGGCGCCGGCCCACTTGCGCTTCACCCGGCGGCGGCTCCGCAGCAGGCGCAGCTCGGCCGCCTCGGCTCGAACGTCGCCGGGCGCACCGGTCGCCGCGCGCAGGGCGAGGCTTTCCCGCGCCCGGTTCGCCCGGCGGGCGAACGCCTTGCTGCGCGGCAGGGCGCATCCTCCCTCCTCCGGGGCCAGGGAACACCCGGCCCCGGAGGAAGGCAACGCAATATCAGCGCGGCGCCAGCCCGCGCACCTGCTCGAACGGGTCCCCGCCCGTCGGCAGCAGGGCGATGATCGGCGTCGTCAGCCCGTTGTCCACATAGGCCTGGACCTGCTCGCGGCACGACTCCACGCTGCCGTGGATCACCAGCTCGTCCACCACCGCGTCCGGGATCACCTGGTTCGCCTTCTGCCGGTCCCCCGCCGCCCAGGCCTCGTGCATCGGGGCCAGCGCCTCGCCGCGGCCCAGCCACTCGTGGAACGCCGCGTACACCGGCACCGTCAGGTAGCTCGAGATCAGCATCCGGCCCAGGCCGCGGGCCGCGTCGGCGTCCTCCGTGGGACAGACGAAGATGCGGGCGGCCAGTTCGACGTCCGGGCCGACCACCGACCGCACCTGGGGGACGTCCGAAGCCGCCAGCCAGTTCGTGATCGCGCCGTCCGCCTCGCGCGCCGCCAGCTTCAGCATGCCCGGGCGGAGCGCCGCCAGCATGATCGACGGCGGTGGGTCCGCCGGGCGCTCCAAGCGGAACTTCGACACCGCGAACGTGTCGTACTTCTCGCTGACCTTCTCCCCCGCCAGCGCCGACCGCAGGAACCGCAGCGTGTCCCGGGAACGCGCGAAGGGCTCGTCGAAGGACGCCGCGTTCCAGGCCGAGACGATCACCGGGGAGGACGCGCCGATGCCGAGCACGAACCGGCCCGGGGCCAGCTCCGCGACCGTCGCCGCCTGCATCGCCAGCAGGCCGGGGCCGCGCGTGTACACCGGGACGATCGCCGTGCCCAGCCGCAGCTGCGGGGCCCACTGCGAGGCCAGCACCAGCGGCGTGAACGCGTCGGTGCCCGCCGTCTCGGCCGTCCACGCGTCGGTGTAGCCCAGGTCCGGCAGCTGCTCGACCAGTTCGCGGTGCGCCGTCAGCGGCACCCCGGTCAGCGGAATCGTCAGGCCCCAGCGGCTCATGCAGTCTCCTTCTCGACGGC
The DNA here is from genome assembly GCF_053586895.1 of Amycolatopsis sp. NPDC003731. Lineage (NCBI taxonomy): Bacteria > Bacillati > Actinomycetota > Actinomycetes > Pseudonocardiales > Pseudonocardiaceae > Amycolatopsis > Amycolatopsis sp. NPDC003731. The sequence goes on from NZ_JBSFNC010000201.1 coordinate 8,177, forward strand.
GGACAGCTCGCGCAGCAGCCAATCGACCTGCGTGCGCATCAGGTTCTCCGCGACCTCTTCGGCCTGCGGTGTCATGTGGGTCGCGCCCGCCAGCGGCAGGAACACGTGCGGGCGGCCCTTCGCCAGCAGCGCCGACGACAGCCGCAGCGCGTGCGCGACGAACACGTTGTCGTCGGCCAGGCCGTGCACGATCAGCAGCGCGCGGCTCAGCTCGCCCGCGCTCTCGATCAGCGAGTTGTGCGCGTAGCTCTCGGCCTCGTCCTGCGGCTTCCCGAGGTACCGCTCGGTGTAGTGCGTATCGTACAGCGACCAGTCGGTCACCGGCGCGCCCGCGACCGCCGCGTGGAAGACGTCCGGCCGGCGCAGCACCGCCAGCGCCGACAGGTAGCCGCCGTAGGACCAGCCGCGGATCGCCACCCGCTCCACGTCCAGCTCGGGGAACGAAGCGGCCGCCGCCTGCAGCGCGTCGACCTGGTCCTGCAGCGTGACGTCGGCGAGGCGCCCGTGGATCTCGCGCTCCCACACCGCCCCGCGGCCCGGCGTGCCGCGGCCGTCCGCGACGAGCACCGCGAAGCCCTGGTCCGCCAGCCACTGCGACGTCAGGAACGCGTTGCGGCTCTGCAGGACGCGCTGCGCGTGCGGCCCGCCGTACGGGTCCAGCAGCACCGGCAGCTTGCCCTCGCTCGGCTCGTACCCGCGCGGCAGCAGCAACGCCGCACGCAGGTTCCGCTCGCCCAGGGTCAGCCAGGTCAGGTTCGGCACGATGTCCGGGTCCACAGTGGACGAGGTGATCGTCGCGACCGGCGCGCCGTCCCGCAGCACCGACACGCGGGGGCCGCTGTACTCCAGGCTCCACGACGACAGCACGGTGACCGCGGCGGTTCCGGCGCCGACGTGCACGCCGTCCACAGTGGACAGCCGGCGCACCGACGCGCCCTCGGTGCGGAAGACGTGGATCTGCGTCGGGTCGTCCTCGGAGGCGCTGAACAGGATCTCGTCGCCGACGTCGAGCACGGCCCGCAGCTGCAGCCCGGCCGGGGTGACGGCCTCGCCGCCGACGAAGAGCCGGTGATCGCCGTCGACCATGCCCTCGACGACCAGGCGCCCGTCGGGCGTCCAGGCCGGGACGCCGCCGACAATGTCGATCCAGTGCTGGTCGGAAGCGCTGTGCACCACCGACGTCGAGCCGTCGGCGACGTCCACCGCGAGGACGTCCATCCGCTTCTGGTCGCGCGGCTGCACGGCGAGCAGCGGCGCGCCGCCGGCCGACCAGTGCACCGAGGCCAGGTACTCCCAGTCGCCCGGCTCGACGTCGACGCGCGAGCCGTCCAGGCCGAGCACGGCGAGGGACACCAGCGCATTCGTGGTGCCCGCCGCCGGGTAGGCGACGACGTTCGCCGGGTGCTGCGGGTTGGCCGGGTCGGCGATGGTCCAGCGCGGGACCGGGCCGCGGTCGGAGCGCTCGGCCAGGATGCTGCGGCCGTCCGGCGCCCACCAGTAGCCGCGGGTGCGGTCCATCTCCTCGGCGGCGATGAACTCGGCGAGGCCCCAGGCGATGTCCTCGCCGTCCTCCTCGACCAGCACGCGGTCGTCGCCGGTGGCCAGCTCCAGCACGTGCAGCCGCCGGTTCTGGACGTAGGCGACGTGCGTGCCGGTGGGGTTCGGCCGCGGGTCGATGACCGAACCGTCGACGCGCAGCGTCACCTCGCCCGAAGCGAGGTCCAGGGTGTAGAGCTTCCCCGAGAGCGAGAACACCGCGACGGTGAAGGCCGCGTCGACGCCGTAGTGCACGACGCCGCCGCCGGTCTCGCGGGCCCGCTCGCGCCGCGCGCGCTCTTCGGCGGGCAGCTCCTCTTCGCCGGGCAGCAGTTCGGCGGCGTCGACGAGCTTGGTCTCGGCGCCAGTCGCCAGGTCGGCCGACCAGAGGCTGTGCCGGGGGTCGGTGCCCGACTCCGCGCGCAGGAACAGCACGCGGGAGCCGTCCGGGGCGACCCGGAACTCCTTCGGCGCGCCGAGGGTGAAGCGCTGGGTCCGGGCCTGTTTGCGGAGGAACGGGAGGTCGTCGACATCGGTCACGCCCGCACTCTTCCAGACGCCTCACGCGAGACGCCAACACCCTTCAGCTTGGCCAGCTCCGCGTCGACGTCGTAATCCGGCGCCGGGAACTCCGGCTTCAGGTCGGCGAGGGTCTCGATCAGCAGTTCGGCGACGGCCCAGTTGCGGTACCACTTGTGGTCGGCGGGCACCGCGTACCAGCCCGGCGTCTTCTCGAAGATGTCGGCGTAGGCCTTCTCGTAGGCGGTCCAGTGCGACCGCGCCTCCAGGTCGCCGGGGTTGTACTTCCAGCGCTTCTCGGGCGTGACGAGCCGGGCCTTGAGCCGCTTGAGCTGCTCCTCGGGCGAGATGTGCAGGAACACCTTGACCACCGTGGTGCCCGCCTCGGCCAGCTCCGCTTCGAACGCGTTGATCTCGGCGTACCGGCGGCGCCGTTCGGCCGCGGTGAGCAGGCCGGACACGCGCGGGACCAGGATGTCCTCGTAGTGGGAGCGGTCGAAGACGCCGATCTGGCCGGCCGCGGGCAGCTGCTTGCGGATCCGCCAGAGGTAGTGGTGCCGCCGTTCGGCCGCGGTGGGCTTCTTGAACGCCGCGTACCGGACGCCCATCGGGTTCACCAGGCCGAGCACGTGCGAAACCGTGCCGCCCTTGCCGGAGGTGTCCATGCCCTGGAGCACGAGCAGCACCCGGCGGGTGCCGCCGCCGACACCCTCGGCGTAGAGCGCCTCCTGCAGCGCGGACAGCCGCTCACCCGCGCCGCCGAGCCGCTCGAGGGCCTTCGCCTTCTTGCCGGGCCCCACCGGGGCCGAGCCCGGGTCCGGCAGTGCGCCGTCGACGCGCAGCGCGTCCCGGACCCGGCTTCCGTCGTCCTTCTTGGCCATCCGCCGAAAGTACCCGTTCAGGCGGCGGCTTTCCCGGCGAAGAGTTCCAGCAGGGCGCCGTGCCCGCCGTCACCCGAGACGCCTTCGCGGACCTTGGGACCGGTTTCGCCGTGCCGCTCGAAGTTCCGGTGCTCCAGCTCGACGCGGGTCGACTTCGGCCCCTCCTCGATGAATCTGACCTCGATTTCGCTGGCGCACGCCGGGTCGGGGTTGATCTTCCAGTCGCCGTCGATGCGCCAGGACAGGACCACCCGGGCGGGTGGCTCCCAGACCAGGACTTCGCCCCACTGGCACTCGGCGCCGTCGACCGTGCGCTCGTACCAGCGGCCGCTCGGCTTCGGCTCCAGGACCGCCTCGGCGAGGTCGCCCGCGCCGATGTGGTGCTGCCGCGGCCACCAGCTGTCGAAGGCCTCGGTGTAGGTCTTGAACGCGTGTTCGCGCGAGCACGCGACGGTGACGCTCCGGCGGATCGGTTCCAGGGTCATGACTGCTCCTCTTCGGGGGGTTCGGTTGCTTCCGCCAGCTCGGCGAAGGCCTTCAGCGCGTCCGACCACATCCCGTCGAGCCAGGCGCGCAGGGCGGCGATCCCGGCCGGTTCCAGCCGGTAGAGCCGCTTGGTGCCGACGGCCCGGTCGGTGACCAGGCCGGCCTCCTTGAGGACCTTCAGGTGCTGGGACACGGCCGGGCGGCTGATCGGCAGGTCCGCGGCCAGCTCGCCGACCGCCCGCGGCCCGTCCCGCAGCGCTTCGAAGATCGCGCGGCGCGACGGGTCGGCGAGGGCGGCCAGCTGGTCGCTTCCGTAAGTCGCCACGAACCGTAAGTTACGACTTACCGATGCGGCCGTCAACCGGCACGCAGTGTTTCGGGGGTGTGAACGCAATATTGCGCAACGAACAACGGGTGAAAGCAACGATTACCGGCTGAAGTCTGCGTCTGCTGCCTCTAACCTGAACACATGACGACGTTCGCCGGCCGGGAGACCGCCGCCCCCACCGCCGCGAGCTTCATCGAGCTCGACGAGCGGTGGAGCACGCACAACTACCACCCGCTGCCCGTCGTGATCGCCGAAGCCTCCGGCGCCTCGGTGACCGACGTCGAGGGCAAGTCCTACCTCGACTTCCTCTCCGGCTACTCGGCCCTGAACTTCGGCCACCGCCACCCGGACCTGGTCGCGGCCGCCGTCGAGCAGCTCGGGCGCGTCACGCTTACGTCGCGGGCGTTCCACCACGACCAGCTGGGACTGTTCTGCCGCGAGCTGGCCGAGCTGACCGGCACCGAGCTGGTGCTGCCGATGAACTCCGGCGCCGAAGCCGTCGAGTCCGCGGTCAAGATCGCCCGCAAGTGGGCGCACCGGGTCAAGGGCGTGCCGGACGGCACCGCGGAGATCATCGTCGCCGGTTCGAACTTCCACGGCCGGACCACCACGATCGTCTCGTTCTCGACCGACGAGACCGCCCGCGCCGACTTCGGCCCGTTCACCCCGGGCTTCGTCACGGTGAAGTACGGCGACCCGGCCGCGCTGCGCGACGCGATCACCCCGCGCACGGCGGCGGTGCTGCTGGAGCCGGTGCAGGGCGAGGCCGGCGTCATCGTGCCGCCGGAGGGGTATTTCGCCGACGTCCGCCAGGCCTGCGACGAGCACGGCGTGCTGCTGATCGCCGACGAGATCCAGTCCGGCCTGGCCCGCACCGGCACGGTGCTGGCGCTGGACCACGAGGGCATCCGCGCCGACGTCTACACGCTGGGCAAGGCCCTCGGCGGCGGCATCCTGCCGGTGTCCGCGGTGGCCGGCCGCCGTGAGGTCCTCGGCGTCCTGAAGCCGGGCGAGCACGGTTCCACGTTCGGCGGCAACCCGCTGGCCTGCGCGGTCGGCCGGGCGGTCGTGCGCCTGCTGGGCACGGGCGAGTTCCAGCAGCGGGCGACGGAACTGGGCGCCCACCTGCACACGCGGCTGGGCGAGCTGGTCGGGCACGGCCTGTCGGAGGTCCGCGGCCGCGGCCTGTGGGCGGGCATCGACATCGCCCCGGGCGGCCCGTCGGGCCGGGCGGCCTCGGAGGCGCTGATGGCGCGGGGCGTGCTGTGCAAGGAGACGCACGAGCGCACCCTGCGGGTGGCCCCGCCGCTGGTGATCACCCGCGAGGAGCTCGACCGCGGCATCGACGCGATCGCCGAGGTCATCCGCCCCTGAAACCACCCGGACGCCGCCGGGTGAGCCTCCCGCCCCGGCGGCGTCCGGGAACACACGCACCTCGGCTGACCTGCCGGACACCGCGGCGGCCGGGGAGCGCCCGCCCGCCGCGGCCCGCCTGGTCCGCCGCGGCCCGCCCCCCATGTCGGGGTTTTAATAATAAGGGACGCGGGCGGGCCCCAAAAATTAATTTCGACACCCCCAAAACCCCAAATATCTAAATACCACCAAAGAAAAAAAA
>NZ_JBSFNC010000202.1:0-13531 GCF_053586895.1 Amycolatopsis sp. NPDC003731
ACTACCTCGGCTGGAAGCCCGGCAACAGCAACTGAGGTCCGGGGTCGGCGGCGGCGCTGCGCGCCGCCGCCTCACCGTGTCGACCCTCCAATCACGAGTGATGCCCCTTCAATCACGCGAGATGCCTCCCGAATCACGCGAGACGCGCGCCGGATCACGCGGGTTCGGGTGCCGGTCACGTGAGTTCTGGGCTCGATCACGCGAGTTCGAGCCGGATCACGAGCGGAGCGGGCTCAGGTGCGGGCCGCCGCCGAGGGGGCTCTCCGGCGCTGGACCTGCTCCAGCAACGCCAGGCCCGTTGTCTCGCCCTGGTGGTTGCCCGTCTCGCGGAACACCCGCAACGCCCGGTCGCACACCCCGCGGGCCTGGATCGGCTCGCCCGCCTCCAGCAACGTCTGGCCGATCCCCAGCAACGCGTACGCGCTGCACCTCTCGTCGTCCAGCTCCTCCAGGATGCTCAACGCCAACCTCAAGCACGTCAACGACTCCGGGAGCCGGCCCGTGTCGCGGTGCAGCGTGCCCAGCTCCGTCAGGACCTTCGCCTCGCGGTGGGCGTCCTCGATCTCGCGCGCCAGTTCACGCGCTCGGTGCAGCCACGTCTCCGCCTCCTCGAACGCCCCCAGCAACGCATACGTCGACCCGATCGAATTGCGCATCTGGGCGACGCCGCTGCGATCGTCCGCCCGCTCCAAACCGGACAGCGCGCGCCGGTAGAAGTCGAGTGCCTCACGCGGGCGGTCGCGGACCCGGGCCACCGTGCCGAGGCCCGCCACCGCCAACGCCTCGCCCCGGACGTCGCCCAGTTCGGCGAACAGCTCCGCCGAACGCCGCATGTCCTTCGCCGCCGCCTCGTATTCGTCGTGGTACAGGCGGACCTGGCCGAGGCCTCGGCGGAGTACCGCCGCTCCCCTGCGGTCGTCCGCCGCCTCCACGGCCGCCAAGGCCGTCGCGTGACTGCGTCGCCAGTCGTCATACGCGCCGCGGAGGTCGTAGAACGGGACCGCCGCCGCCGTCAGCTGCCAGGACAGTTCGGCCAACCCCGCGTCCGCCGCGAGCTGGACCGCCGCCGCGAGCAGTTTGCGCTCCGCCGTGAACCACGCCAGCGGGTCGCTCACCAAGCGAGCCGGGACAGCGCCGGCAGCGACAGCGGGGCCGGTCATCGCGCCGAACGCCGGTGGCAGGGCCGCCGACGCCGTTTTCGCCAGCGCCAAAAGCACCGACAGGACACGGGTGAGCGTCTCGCGGCGGGCCGGAAGGGGTTCCTCCGCCAGCAGTTCGCTCGCGTAGCAGCGCAGCAGGTCGTGCAGGCGGTACCGCGGGTGCCCGCTCGCATCCTGCCCGGTCAGCGACACCAGGTTCGCGTCGACGAGCACGTCGAGGACGTCGTGCGTGCCCGCGCGGTCCAGCAGCGCGTCGACCACCCAGCTCGGGAAGTCCTGCGCGCCCAGCACCGCCGACCGGCCGAACGCCGTCCGCGCGGCCGGCGGCAGCTGACGCAGGCTCAGCTCGAAACTCGGCCGGACACCGAGGTCGCCGACGCGCAGCTCGCTCAGCCGGCTCGACTCGTCGGCCAGGCGGTCGTGCAGTGTGCGCAGGCTCCACGCCTGACGCCCGGCCAGCCGCGCGCCCGCGATGCGGATCGCCAGCGGCAGGTACCCGCAGCACCGCACGATCGCCGCCGCTTCGGCCGGCTCGCCGACCACCCGGTCGGGCCCGGCCAGCTCGGCCAGCAGCTGCGCGGCCTCCCGCTCGCCGAACACGGGCAGCTCGACGTGCTTCGCGCCCGCCAGCTCGGGCAGCCGGCCGCGGGTCGTCACCAAGACCGCACACCCGTGGTCGGCGGGCAGCAGCGGACGGACCTGCCCGGCGGTCGCCGCGTCGTCGAGCACCAGCAGCATTCGACGCCCGGCCAGGCGTGAACGGAACAGCGCCGCCCGCTGACCGAGTCCGGCCGGCACGGTGTTCCCGGTGACGCCCAGGGCGTGCAGGAAGTCGGCGAGCACCTCGGCCGGGTCGCGCGGCGCACCCGTGCCCGCCAGGTCGACGTAGAGCTGGCCGTCCGGGAAGCGGCCCGCGAGGCCGTGGGCGACGTGCATCGCCAGCGCCGTCTTGCCGGTGCCGGGCGCGCCGGTCAGCACGACCGGCGCCGGTCCGAGCGCGGCGGACAGTTCGCGGACGTACTCCTCGCGGCCGGTGAAGTCCGCCAGGTCGGCGGGCAGCTGCCGCACCGGCGCCACCGGCGCGGGGCCGGGCAGCGGCTCGCCGGTGAGGATCGCCGCCTGCAGGGCCCGCAGTTCCGGCCCCGGTTCGACGCCGAGTTCGGTGACGAGCCGTTCGCGCGCCGTCGCGTACGCCTGCAGCGCCTCGGCCCGGCGGCCCGCGCCGGTGAGTGCCAGCAGGTACTGCTGCCAGAGCCGTTCGCGGTACGGGTGCTCGGCCAGCAGCACGGTGAGCTCGGCGATCGCCGGGTCGTGCCGGCCCAGCCGGACCTGCAGCGCCAGCCGCTCCTCGACCGCGGCCAGCCGGTTCTCGACGAGCCGGCCGAGCTCGGCGTCCCAGGCGGGCGCGGTCGGCAGGTCTTCCAAGGGGTCGCCGCGCCACAGCGCTTCGGCGTCGGCCAGCAGCGTCAGCGCCGTTTCGGGCGAGCCGTCCTTGGCCGCGCGGGCGGCGTCGGCGACGAGCCGGGCGAACCGGTGGGCGTCGACGTCGGCGGGGTCGACCTCCAGGGAGTAGCCCGGGTCGTGGGTGCGCACGACGATGCCGTCGGGCAGCAGCCGGCGCAGCCGCCACACGTAGGTCTGCAGGTTGGCGGTGGCCGACGTCGGCGGATCGTGCGGCCACAGGGTGTCGACCAGCTGCCCGGGCGAGACCGTCCGGTTCGCGTTGAGCACCAGGTGCGCGAGCAGCACCCGCTGCTTCGCCCCGCCGAGCGACAGCGGCTGCCCGCCGACCGTCACGGTCAGTGGTCCGAGCAGGTGAAACCGCACTTCAGGCCCCATCGCGCGCTCCCGTTCCCGCGGCCGCCCCCAGGCGGAACCTCGAAGCCGGACTGTAACCGGACGGCGGCGCTGCCCGTGGGGAATTCGCGAACATCCGAGACGCCGAGACGGTGAACGTCACTCGATTGCCGGAGATTTGCGCGCCGAGCGAGAGTGAGTGTACAGTCACTCACATGACGAAACGCGGTGCCACCCTCTCCACCTCCGACGCCCGGCGGGACGCCGTCGTCGACGCGGCCATCGCCGAGTTCGCCCGCGGCGGCTACCACAGCACGCCGATCAGCGCGGTGGCCGCCCGCGCCGACATCTCGCCCGCGTACGTCTTCAAGTTGTTCCCCGGCAAGGTTTCCCTGTTCGTCGCCGCGCTGGACCGGTGTTACGAACTCGTCGTGCACGCGCTCTCCAACGGCGCCGCCCGCGTCGAGGACGCCGACCCGGGGAAGATCCTCCACGAGATGGGCGGCGCGTACGCCGAACTGATCGCCGACCGGAACCTGCTGATGCTGCAGGTGCACGCCCAGTCGGCCGCCGACACCCCCGAGATCGCCGACGCCGTCCGCCGCGGGCTGGCCAAGGTGACCGAGTTCGCCCGCTCGCGCTCCGGCGCGGCCGACGACGAGGTGCAGCGGTTCATCGCCTACGGCCAGCTCTGCCACCTGGTCGCCACCCTCGACCTGGACGAGCGCGCCGGCGCGTGGGCCGCAGTGCTGTCCGCCGGCATCCGCCACTGAAAACCCGGCCCTGACCAGGGCCCTTTTTCTCGCACGTCGAGTGATTGATCAGTCACTCACAACCTGGAAGGAAGTCCCCATGACCGTCACCGAAATCGTCCTCCCCGGCATCGTCGAGCCGGACGGCCTGCGCGTCGAACACCGTGCGCTCGCCCGGCCCGGCGCCGGCGAAGCCCTCGTCCGCGTCGAAGCGACCGGCGTCTCCTTCGCCGAGCAGCAAATGCGCCGGGGCAAGTACTTCGACCAGCCGCCGTTCCCGTTCGTGCCCGGCTACGACGTGGTCGGCACCGTGCTCGAAGCCGCCGACCCGGCCCTGGCCGGCAGGCGCGTCGCCGCGCTGACCAAGATCGGCGGCTGGCGCACCCACCTCGTCCTGCCCGCCGCCGACCTGGTCCCCGTGCCGGACGGGCTCGACGCGGCCGAGGCGGAGACGTTCGTCGTCAACGGCATCACCGCGTGGCAGATGCTGCACCGGATCGCGAAGGTCCCGGCCGGGTCGACGATCCTCGTGCACGGCGCGAGCGGCGGCGTCGGCACGACGCTGGTCCAGCTGGCCCGCGCGGCCGGGATCGAGGTGATCGGCACCGCCTCGGCCCGCAACGCCGGCGTGGTGACCGCGCTCGGCGCGACGGCCGTCGACTACCGCGGCGACGTGCCCGCCGAGGTGCGCAAGCTGGCCCCGGCGGGCGTCGACGCGGTGTTCGACCACGTCGGCGGGCCCGGCATCGCCGACTCGTTCCGGCTGCTCGCCCCGGGCGGGACGCTGGTCGCCTACGGCAGCGCGGCCACCAAGGACCAGCCGGGCAACTCACGGCTGCCGGTGCTGAAGCTGTTGGCCCGCCTGCTGTGGTGGACCGCGCTGCCGAACCGCCGCCGCGCGCACTTCTACAACGTCTGGGGCGGCAAGCGGAACCTCGCGCGGTTCCGCGCCCGCCTGGCCGAAGACCTGACCGCCGTCTTCGAATTGGCCGTCCGGGGGAAGCTCGAGGCCCAGGTGGCCGCGCGGATTCCCCTGACCGAAGCCGCGAAAGCGCTGGCGCTGGCCGAATCCGGCACGGTGACCGGCAAGGTCGTGCTCGTCCCCTGAACGCACCGAAGGCCACCACGGCGAGCGTGGTGGCCTTCGGGTCGTGGGCGATCAGTCCGTGCCGAACTCCATCGCGGCGCTGTCGAGCAGCTCGTCGTCGTCGGTCTTGCCGCGCGAGGCGATCACCTCGGCGCCGCCCTCGGGCATCGCGCCGATCAGGCCGGTCGACGCGGCCTGGGCGGCGCCGATCAGCTTCGGGTTCGAGCCGCCGACCATGCCGAGGCTCGCGTACTGCTCCAGCTTGGCCCGCGAGTCGGCGATGTCGAGGTTGCGCATGGTCAGCTGGCCGATCCGGTCGACCGGGCCGAACGCCGAGTCCTCGGTCCGCTCCATCGACAGCTTGTCCGGGTGGTAGCTGAACGCCGGGCCGGTCGTGTCGAGGATCGAGTAGTCCTCGCCGCGCCGCAGCCGCAGCGTCACCTCGCCGGTGATCGCGGTGCCGACCCAGCGCTGCAGCGACTCGCGGAGCATCATCGCCTGCGGGTCCAGCCAGCGGCCTTCGTACATCAGGCGGCCGAGGCGGCGGCCCTCGTTGTGGTAGCTGGCGAGGGTGTCCTCGTTGTGGATGGCGTTGACGAGCCGCTCGTAGGCGGCGTGCAGCAGCGCCATGCCGGGGGCCTCGTAGATGCCGCGGCTCTTGGCCTCGATGATCCGGTTCTCGATCTGGTCGGACATCCCCAGGCCGTGCCGGCCGCCGATGGCGTTGGCCTCCAGGACCAGGTCGACGGCGGAAGCGAACTCCTTGCCGTTGATCGTCATCGGGCGGCCCTGCTCGAAGCCGATGGTGACGTCCTCGGCGGGGATCTCGACCTCGGGGTCCCAGAACGCGACGCCCATGATCGGCTTGACGATCTCGATGCCGGTGTCCAGGTGCTCGAGGGACTTGGCCTCGTGCGTGGCGCCCCAGATGTTCGCGTCGGTCGAATACGCCTTCTCGGTGCTGTCGCGGTAGGGCAGGTCGTGCGCGAGCAGCCACTCGGACATCTCCTTGCGGCCGCCGAGCTCGGTGACGAAGTCCGCGTCGAGCCACGGCTTGTAGACGCGCAGGGAGGGGTTGGCCAGCAGGCCGTAGCGGTAGAACCGCTCGATGTCGTTGCCCTTGTAGGTGGAGCCGTCGCCCCAGATCTGGACGTCGTCCTCGAGCATCGCGCGCACCAGCAGCGTGCCGGTGACGGCGCGGCCGAGCGGCGTGGTGTTGAAGTAGCTGCGGCCACCGGTGCGGATGTGGAACGCACCGCAGGTCAGGGCCGCGAGCCCCTCTTCGACCAGTGCTTCCTTGCAGTCGACCAGCCGGGCGATCTCGGCGCCGTACTGGCCGGCCCGGCCGGGCACCGACTCGATGTCGGGCTCGTCGTACTGGCCGATGTCGGCGGTGTAGGTGCAGGGGACCGCGCCTTTGTCGCGCATCCACGCGACCGCTACGGAAGTGTCGAGGCCACCGGAGAAGGCGATACCGACACGCTCGCCGACGGGCAGGGAAGTGAGCACCTTGGACATGCGAATGATTATGCACACCTATGCATCGTCGTGCAATCCGGGGTGCTCGTGGTCACGAAAACCCCGTTGACCAGGGTGGTTCGGTGGGAGCATGCCGATGCACGCCGATCAGCACACCATCGACACCGGCCTGGTCCGGCGGCTCGTCGCCGGGCAGTTCCCCCGGTGGGCCGGGCTGCCCCTCACTCCCCTGGCCTCCGGCGGCACGGTCAACGCCGTGTACCGCCTCGGGGCCGAGCTGACCGTCCGGCTCCCCCTCACCGCCGGCGGCGCCGGCGACATCGCGAAGGAACGCGAGGCCCTCGGCGCACTGGGCGAGCTGCCGGTGGCGGTCCCGGCCGTCGTCGCGGTCGGTGAGCCCGCCGAGGGGTACCCGTGGCCGTGGGCGGTGCACAGCTGGCTCGACGGCTCCCCGGCGCTCGAAGGCCGCACGGCCCACGGCCTGGCGGAGTTCGTTCTCGCCCTGCGGGCGAACACCGCGGACGGTCCCCCGGCCCACCGCGGGAGGCCGCTGTCCGAAGTGGACACGGCCACCCGCCGGGCGATCGACGAGCTGAGCCGGACCGACGAGCCGTTCGATCCGGAGACCGCGCTCGCGGTGTGGGCCGAGGCGCTCGGCGCTCCACAGTGGACCGGTCCGCCGCGCTGGGTGCACGGCGACCTGATGCCGAGCAACCTCCTGCTGCGCGACGGCCGCCTGACCGGCGTCCTCGACTGGGCCACCGCGGGCCTCGGCGACCCGGCGATCGATCTGATCCCGGCGTGGGGCCTGCTGACGGCGTCCGGGCGCGAGAGCTTCCGCGACGCCGTGGCCCCCGACGACGCGACCTGGGCCCGCGGCCGGGGCCGGGCGTTGTCGATGGCCGTGATCCAGCTGCCGTACTACCGGCACACCAACCCGGTCATCTCGGCCAACGCCCGGTACGTGCTCGCCGAGCTGGGCGTGCTCACCAGTTCCTGATGACCGGCAGGTCCCACCGCACGGCGTGCGAGTTCTGCTCCGGAACCGAGCATTCGCCCGTGACCGCGCCCCGGTCGTTGAGGTCCGTGGCACGGCAATGAGCGCCCTCGGCGGGCAACGGCAGCGGAGTGACCCGGCCACCGGGACCCCAGACGACGAACCCGCCCGGGCTGGTTTCCACGAGCGCGCTGCCGCTGTCGTTGGCGGTGGTGAACCAGGTCCGGGCGTCACCGGCGGCCGGGAACACGGTGAGCCGCCCGGCCGGGTCCCAGCGGGCGGGTCGGCTCTTGCCGTCCTCTCCCACCACTTCGCCGTAGATCGTTCCGTCCGCGCCGATTTCGGCCGCCGAACTGAACTTCCAGGTGGTGTCGAGCACCGTGAGGTGTCCCGCCGCATCCCACTTCGCGGCGTGGAAGCCGCTCGAACCGACGGCCGTGCCCGCGTCGTCGAGGTCGGTGGCGGTGCCGCCACCTTCCAGCGGGACGACGTTCCCCGCCGGGTCCCAGTACTTCGCCCCGCCGATCACCGCGCCCGCGCCGTTGATCGCGGAGGGACGGCCGAAGCCGAGGGCCGTGACCGTGCCCCGGGTCGTGTCCCACTTGACGGCCGTGTCCGGCCCCGGAGCACCGTAGGAATACCCGACGGCGATGCCGTGGACGTTGATCGCGGCCACGCTGGAGTTCGCGTAGCCCGGAAAGCCGGGCACCGGCGGCAGGTCCACCGGTGCGCCGGACCCGCCCCAGAGCGTGGCCCGCCCCAGCCACCCGTTGGCCGCCATCGAGTTCCCGACCGCCACCCCGTCCTCGCTGAGCGCGACGGGGTCGACCGCCGCGTAGCCCGGCAGCGGCGGCAGCTCGGTGATCCGGCCGGCCGCGTCCCACCGGGCCCCGCGCTGGTTGAACGTCTTGTCGTACGCCGTCCCGAACACCGTTCCGGCGTTCGACACGAAGCGCCCGTCGCTGGTCAGGCCGCCGGGCAGCGTGCCCAGGTCGATTGGGCCGCCTGGCTGGTCCGCGCTCGCCGGAACGGCGGTGAGCACCAGCGCCACCGCCGCCGTCGCGAGAACACCTCTGAACATCCCCTGCTCCTCCCCGTCAGGTGGTTCCGGGGTGTCCACGCGCGGCGGCGGTGACCGGTTTAGCTCGGCAGCAGCGCCGGAGCCGCGAGGCGGGTGGCGTTCGCCGCCGCGTCGTCCGGGGCTTCCTGGGCCGAGCGCTCCGCCTCGACGCGCGCGAGGTAGTTCGCCACCTCACGTTCGCGCTTCGGGGCGTCCCAGCCGAGCAGCGGGGCGATCAGCTCCGCGACGACGGGCGCCGCCGCGATACCCCGGTCGCGCTCCTCGATCGAGATGCGCGTCCGCCGCGTCAGGACGTCCTCCAGGTGCAGCGCCCCCTCGTGGGAGACCGCGTACACCGCCTCCACGCGGAGGTACTCCGAGCCCTCCGTGATCGGCTCCGCGAGCGCAGGGTCTTCCTCGATGAGCGAAAGGAGGTTCCAGATCCGCGTGCCGTACCGCTGCAGCAGGTGCTCGACGCGGGTCAGCGGCAGGCCCGACTTCGCGGCGACGCCGGACCGGTCCTCCCACAGCTCGTGGTAGCCCTCGGCGCCGGCGATCGGGAGCCGGTCGGTCCAGGACGGCGGGGCCGGGCGGCCGAGCTCCTCGACCGCGACGTCGACCGCGTCCGCGGCCATCACCCGGTACGTCGTGTACTTGCCGCCGGCCACGATGACCAGGCCCGGCACCGGGTGCGCCACCGCGTGCTCGCGCGACAGCTTCGTCGTCGCGGCCGCCTTCGCCGCCAGCAGCGGGCGAAGTCCGGCGTAGACGCCCTCGATGTCGTCGTGCGTCACGGGGGTGCGCAGGACGGCGTTGAGATGTTCGAGCACGTAGTCGACGTCCGCGCGGCTCGCCGCCGGGTGCTCGCGGTCGAGGTCCCACTCGGTGTCGGTGGTGCCGACGATCCAGTGGCGGCCCCACGGGATGACGAACAGCACGCTCTTCTCGGTGCGCAGGATCAGCCCGGTGTCGAGGTCGATCTTCTCCCGCGGCACCACGAGGTGGATGCCCTTCGACGCCCGCACGGTGAACGGCGCCGGGATCCCGGCCGCCTCCGCCATGTCGTCGCTCCAGACGCCGGTGGCCGCCACGACGGTGCGAGCGCGGATCTCGAACTCGACGCCGCTCTCGCGGTCGACCACCTTCGCGCCGACGACCCGCTCGCCGTCGCGGAGCAGCGAAGTGACGCGAGTCCGCGTGAGCACCGAAGCGCCCTGCTCGGCCGCGGTCCGCGCGATCGTCATCGTGTGGCGGGCGTCGTCGACCTGGGCGTCGTAGTACTGGATCGCCCCGATCAGCGCGTCGTCCGCGAGCGCCGGGGCCACCTTGAAGGCGCCCCGCTTGGACAGGTGCCGGTGCCTCGGCAGCGCGCGGGCGCCGCCGAGGGTGTCGTACAGCGTGACGCCGGCGCCGATGTAGCCGCGCTCCCACACCCGGTGCTGCAGCGGGACCAGGAACTTCACCGGCCGCACCAGGTGCGGGGCCAGCTTCTGCAGCAGCAGGCCGCGTTCCTTGAGCGCCTCGCGCACCAGCTTGAAGTCCAGCTGCTCGAGGTAGCGCAGGCCGCCGTGGATCAGCTTGGACGACCGGCTGGACGTGCCGGCGGCGAAGTCGCGGGCCTCGACCAGCGCGGTCGACAGCCCCCGGGACGCGGCGTCGAGCGCGACGCCGGCCCCGGTGACTCCCCCGCCGACGACCAGCACGTCGACCTCTTCGTTGACCAGCTTCCGCAGGGTTTCCGCCCGGTACTGCGGCGATAGCGGGGTCACGGTGTTCCTCCTCATCGTCACTGCACGTCGACCCAGTCGAGCGTGCGGCCGACGGCCTTCTGCCAGCCCGCGTAGCCCTCGGCGCGCTGCTCGTCGCTCCACGACGGCGTCCAGCGCTTGTCCTCGTTCCAGTTCTGCTCGAGCTCGTCGGTCGACTTCCAGAAGCCGACCGCCAGCCCG
The DNA here is from genome assembly GCF_053586895.1 of Amycolatopsis sp. NPDC003731. Lineage (NCBI taxonomy): Bacteria > Bacillati > Actinomycetota > Actinomycetes > Pseudonocardiales > Pseudonocardiaceae > Amycolatopsis > Amycolatopsis sp. NPDC003731. The sequence goes on from NZ_JBSFNC010000202.1 coordinate 10,282, forward strand.
GCCGCGTACGCCGCACCCAGCGCGGTGGTCTCGGCGACGACCGGCTTCGACACCGGCACGCCGAGGATGTCCGCCTGCAGCTGCATGCACAGCTCGTTGGCGGTGACGCCACCGTCCACCCGCAGCACGTCGAGGGTGACGCCGGAGTCGTTCTGCATGGCCTCGACGACGTCGCGGGTCTGGTAGCAGATCGCTTCCAGGGTGGCCCGCGCGATGTGGGCGTTGGTCGTGGCGCGGGTGAGGCCGACGATCGCGCCGCGCGCGTCGGAGCGCCAGTAGGGGGCGAACAGGCCGGAGAACGCCGGGACGAAGTAGACGCCGCCGTTGTCCTCGACCTGGCGGGCCAGGCTCTCGCTCTGGGCCGCGCCGCTGATGATGCCCAGCTGGTCGCGCAGCCATTGCACGGCCGACCCGGTGACGGCGATCGAGCCTTCGAGGGCGTAGACCGGCTTGTCGTCGCCGAACTGGTAGCACAGCGTCGTCAGCAGGCCGTGCTGGGACCGCACCAGCTCCTGGCCGGTGTTGAGCAGCAGGAAGTTGCCGGTGCCGTAGGTGTTCTTGGCCTCGCCGGGCCGGAAGCAGACCTGGCCGACGGTGGCGGCCTGCTGGTCGCCGAGGACGCCGGTGATGGCGACCTCGCCGCCGAGCGGGCCGTCCGCGCGGGTGGTGCCGAAGCCCGGGTTCGACGACGGCCGGATCGCCGGGAGCATCTGCCGCGGGACGTCGAAGAACGACAGGAGCTCGTCGTCCCAGTCGAGGGTCTCCAGGTCCATCAGCATGGTGCGGGAGGCGTTGGTCGGGTCGGTGACGTGCACGCCGCCGTCCGGGCCGCCGGTGAGGTTCCAGATCAGCCACGAGTCGGTGGTGCCGAACAGGGCGTCACCCTTCTCGGCGTCCTCGCGCACGCCCGGGATGTTCTCGAGGATCCACTGCAGCTTGCCGCCGGAGAAGTAGGTGGCGGGCGGCAGGCCGGCCTTGCGGCGGATGATGTCACCCTTGCCCTCGCGCTCGAGCGCGGAGGCGATCCGGTCGGTGCGGGTGTCCTGCCAGACGATGGCGTTGCCGTACGGGCGGCCGGTGCGGCGGTTCCAGACGACGGTGGTCTCGCGCTGGTTGGTGATGCCGAGCGCGGCCAGGTCGGTGACGCTCAGGTCGGCCTTGTTGAGCGCGGTGGCGATGACCGAGCGGGTGCGTTCCCAGATCTCGGTGGCGTCGTGCTCGACCCAGCCCGGCTTGGGCAGGATCTGCTCGTGTTCGAGCTGGTGGCGGGCGATCTCGTTGCCGCCGTGGTCGAAGATCATGAAGCGGGTGCTGGTCGTGCCCTGGTCCACGGCACCGACGAAGTCCGGCATGGTCGTGCTCCTACTCAGTTGGCGGGCTCGAGGTCCTTGGCGGGCATGGCGTCCAGCGGGTCGCCGGCCGGGAGGTGGCGCTCGATCAGGTACTTGTAGATCGCGCCGCCGATGATCGCGCCGAGCACCGGCGCCACGATCGGGATCCACCAGTAGGGGAAGCCGTATTGGTCCGTGAACGCCGTGTCGTAGCCGGTCAACCAGGAGGCCAGGCGCGGGCCGAAGTCGCGGGCGGGGTTGATCGCGTAGCCGGCGTTGGTGCCCCAGGCCATGCCGATGGCGACGACGAGGAAGCCGACCACGACCGGGGCGAGGTTCGCGCCGGGCGAGGTGTTGCGCAGGTCGGTGATCGCGAAGATCACCAGGACGAGGATCGCGGTGCCGATGATCTGGTCGCGGAAGGCGGCCCAGTCACCGACGGGCAGCGTGCCGTTGCCGGGCAGGGTGGAGAACACGCCCTGGGTCTTGATGGTCAGGCCGGGGTCCTTCGCGTTGAGGACCTCGGTGTAGTTCCAGCGCACCAGCATCGCGGCCAGGAACGCGCCGGCGGTCTGGGCCAGGGCGTAGGGGGCGACCTTGCGCCACTCGAAGCCCTTGAACACCGCGAGGGCGACGGTCACGGCCGGGTTCAGGTGGGCGCCGCTGATCCGCGAAGCGACGTAGACACCCAGGGTGACGCCGAGGCCCCAGGCCCAGGCGATGCTGTCGTGGTCCCCGATGCCCGCGGCGACGACCTGCGCCACCACGCCACACCCGAACAGGATGAGGATCATCGTCCCCACGAACTCGGCGGCCATCTCGCCGGCGAGCCCGCGGGCCTTGAGGCTTCGCACCATTGCTTTCCTCCACAAAGGACCTTGTCCCCCTATTGGTGGATGAAAGTTAAGTTCGCGTGTCAGGCCGGTCAACGGACGCCGGTCGGCATTGTCGAACGGCCGAAGTGGATGTTCGACATTGTCGAATCGGGGCCGGTCGGGTTAGGGTCGCGCCGTGCCCGGTCCGATCCAGTCCATCGAGCGCGCCGCCGCGATCCTGCGGTTGCTGGCGCGCGGCTCGGGCCGTCTGGGCGTCGGCGAGATCGCCGAGTCCCTCGAACTGGCGAAGGGCACCGCGCACGGCATCCTGCGCACGCTGCAGGGCGTCGGCTTCGTCGAGCAGGACCGCGACACGGGCAAGTACCAGCTCGGCGCGGCCCTGCTCCACCTGGGTACGAGCTACCTGGACGTCAACGAGCTGCGGTCCCGGGCGATCAACTGGGCCGACGCACTGGCCGCCCGCAGCGGCGAGGCCGTCCGGATCGGGGCACCGCTGGAGGGCCGGGTGCTGGTCGTGCACCACGTGTTCCGCCCGGACGACAGCCTGCAGACCCTCGACGTCGGCACCTTGCTGCCGCTGCACGCGACCGCGCTGGGCAAGGTGCTGCTGGCCTACGACACGACGCTGAAGGCGGTCCCGGAGCCGTACACGCGCCGCACGCTGGTCACCCAGACGGCGATCAAGCGGGCGTGTGCGAAGGTACGGGAGGCGGGCTGGGCGGCGGAGAACGGCGAGATGATCTCGGGTGAGGCCGGGATCGCGGCCCCGATCCGCGGCCACGGCGGCATCGTGGTCGGCGCGATCGGGGTGTCGGGTGCGGTGGAGCGGATCTGCGAGCCCGACGGCGCCCCGAGCCCGAGGCTGCTGACGCAGGTCCGCGACGCGGCCCGGGCGGTCTCGCGGGACCTGGGCGCGTCCCGGTGGTGAAGGAGGTGCTCGTGCCCCCGTCTCGCCGCTCCACGGCCAACCGGCCGGGCGCCGCACCGGTGTCGCGAATGACTCGAGGCGGCTTCGTGGTCGAGAACGGGCGAATCCGGTTTGTACATCCCTTGTATCCGGTTGCGTGATTCTCCTCCCCACAA
>NZ_JBSFNC010000203.1:0-13440 GCF_053586895.1 Amycolatopsis sp. NPDC003731
GACCGGCTGTCCTTCCACACCTCGTCGTCCTGCACCAGCGCGGCCAGGCCGGTGCCGTCGCGCTCGAGCGCCTGACCACTCACGACCGCCGTACGGAAGGCGACCATGTCCAGCTCCCCTCCCGCACTCGCCGTCGAGGGCATCGGCAAGCGCTTCTCCGGGGTCACCGCCCTCGACGACGTCTCGCTGGAGTTCCGCTCCGGCGAAGTCCTCGCGCTGATGGGCGAAAACGGCGCCGGCAAGTCGACGCTCCTGCGCGTGCTGTCCGGCGACCAGGGCCCCGACGACGGCCGGTTGCTCCTGGACGGCACCGAGGTCACCTTCGACACCCCGCGCGCGGCGATGGCCGCCGGGGTGCGCGTGATCTACCAGGAACCCGAGATCATCCCGCACGTTTCGGTGGCGGAGAACGTCTTCGTCGGCGAACTCCCCGCGAAGGCCCGGGTGTTCAGCCGCCGCACGCTCACCAAGGCCACGCACGACGCGCTCGTCGAGTACGGCTTCGAAGGCGTCCTCAACCCGGCCACCCTCGGCGCCGCGCTCTCCCCCGCGCAACGCCAGCTCGTCGAAATCCTGCGCGTGCTCACCGCGGCCACCCCGCCCCGGGTCATCGCCTTCGACGAGCCGACGTCGTCGCTGTCGGAACACGAGGTCGAGGCGCTGTTCCGGCTGATCGGGCGGCTGCGCGACAGCGGGGTCGCGGTCGTCTACGTCTCGCACCGGATGAAGGAGATCTTCCAGCTCGCCGACCGCGTCGCGGTGCTGCGCGACGGCAAGCTCGTCGGCGTCCAGCGGGCCGCGGAGACCGACGAGGCCGGCCTGGTCCGGATGATGATCGGCCGCGACCTCTCCGCGCTCGAGCGCCGCGTCACCCAGGACGCCGGGGACGTGGTCCTGAAGCTGGCCGACGTCACGACCGACGACGTCACCGGGATCTCGCTGCAGGTCCGCGCGGGCGAGGTCGTCTGCCTGGCCGGGCTGGTCGGGGCGGGACGGTCCGAGCTGGCCCGCGCGATCGTCGGCGACCTGCCGATCCGGTCCGGGACCGTGGAGCTCGGCGGCAAGCGGCTGCGCGCGCACAACCCGGGTGACGCCGTCAAAGCGGGGATCGGCTTCGCGCCCGAAGAGCGCAAGACGGACGCGTTGCTCATGCAGCGATCCGTACGCGACAACGTCTCCATCGCCGTCCTCGATCGCCTTCGCCGCTTCCGGGTGGTGAAGCGGGCGAAGGAGCGCGCGCTCGTCGAGGAGTACGTACGCGAGCTTCGCGTGCGGACGCCGTCGATGGAGCAGGAAGTCCGGAAGCTCTCCGGCGGCAACCAGCAGAAGGCCGTCCTCGCACGCTGGCTCGCGCGGCGGCCGAAGCTGCTGATCCTCGACGAGCCGACGCGCGGGGTCGACGTCGGCGCGAAGGCCGAGATCTACCGGATCATCGACGGCCTCGCCGCCGAGGGCATCGCGCTGCTGGTCATCTCCTCCGACCTGCCCGAGGTCCTGACGCTGGCCGACCGCACCCTCGTGATGCGCGCCGGGCGCCTGGCCGGCTTCCTCGGCCGCGAAGAGGCGACCGAGGAAGCCGTGCTGACCCTCGCCATCCCCGAAACCGAACCAGCCGTGGACGACGCCCAGGAGATCGGCGCATGAGCACCCCCACCAAGGAAACTTCGGCGCCCGCCGCCGCGCCGCAGCCGTCTGCCGCGCGGCGCGTGCTGACCGGCATCGGCGTCCAGAACTCCAGCCTGATCATCACGCTGATCGCGCTGGTGATCCTGCTGAGCGTGCTGAACGAGAACTTCTTCCGCACCAACAACCTGCTGCTCATCGGCAGCGCGATCACCATCATGGGCCTGCTCGCCCTGGTGCAGACGCTGGTGATCATCCTCGGCGCGCTGGACATCTCGGTCGGCTCGATGGCCGGCCTGGCGTCGGTGATCTCGGCGATGGTGTTCACCTCGACCGGCAACGCCGAGGTCGGCATCCTCGCCGCGGTCGGCGTCGGCATCCTCTGCGGCCTGGTCAACGGCATGATCATCATCTTCGGCCGGGTCAACCCGGTGGTCGCGACGCTGGCCATGCTCGCCACCTACAAGGGCATCGCGCAGGTCATCTCCGACGGCAAGGCGCAGGGCTACACCGGCGGCGACGACCTGTTCATCTTCCTGGCCAAGGGCGCGATCGCGGGCCTGCCGTCGCTGGTGTGGGTGTTCCTGATCGTCGCGGCACTGCTGCACTTCCTGCTCAAGTACACCGACATCGGCCGCAACGTCTACGCCATCGGCGGCAACGACACGGCCGCGCGGCTGGCCGGCATCAACATCAACCGGTACATCATCGGCGTGTACGCGCTCGTCGGCGTGGTCGCGGCGATCGCGGGCGTGCTGATCACCGCCCGCACCGGCTCCGGCCAGCCGACGTCCGGCTCGGAAGGCCTGGAACTGCAGGCCGTCACCGGCGCCGCGCTCGGCGGGACGATGCTCAAGGGCGGCCGCGGGTCGATCATTTCGACCGTGCTCGCCGTGGTCATTCTGGGCGTGCTCGACAACGGCATGTCCGGGCTGGGGATCAACCCGTTCTGGCAGAACGTCGCCCACGGCGCGCTGCTGGTGATCGCGGTCGTGCTGCAGCAGCTGCGCAGCGGGGAACGGCGCGTCGGCCTGCCGGAGTGAACCTCCACGCCCGGATCGTCGACGAACTGGGCAGGCTCATCGTCGAAGGCGTCCTCGGGGACGGGCAGCCGCTCGTCCCCGAGGAGCTCGGCCGCCGGTTCTCCGCGTCCCGCACGGTGGTCCGCGAGGCGTTGCGCGTGCTCGAATCGAAGGGCATGGTCACCGCGCGCCCGCGGGTCGGCACCTGGACGCTGCCGCCCGAGGCGTGGGACGCGATCGACCCGGACGTCATCGCCTGGCGCGTCGGCGGTCCCGGCGGCCGCGAGCACCTGCGCGAGCTCCTCGAGCTGCGGCTGGCCATCGAACCGCAGGCAGCGCGGATGGCGGCGCGGCACCGGCGTCCGGACGAGCTGTCGGCGATGGCGGCGGCCTACGCGCAGATGGCCGACGCGGTCGAGCACGGCGAGGGCGAAGCGTTCCAGGACGCCGATTCGCGGTTCCACGCGGCGCTGATCCGGGCGTCGGGGAACACGCTGATCGCGCAGCTGCAGGTGCCGGTGGCCGCCGCTTTGCGGGCGCAGGGCGAGCCGATGGAGCTGGTGGCCCATTCCCGGGTGCTGACGCTGGTGCTGGCGAAGAACGCCGACGGCGCCGAGTCCGCGTGCCGCCGATTGCTGGAAACCGTTGCGGCGTACCGGTGATCGGTACCTTGACACGGTTACCGGGACGCGCTTCACTCGCTGCGGACGACCGCCGCCATGACCTGTTGAGGAGGACGCTTTTCATGCGTTTCCCGGGAATTCGCGGTTTCGGCGTGCTCGCGGCCGCGGCGGTGGCGGGCGGTCTCTTGACGACCCCGGTGGCGGCCGCCGCGACCTGCACGATCTCCGACGAAATGGTGTCCGCGGGCAACTACTGGGCCGCCAACGGCACCAACCCCGACGCACCGGACTGGCAGAACGCGACGTTCCACGTCGGCAACCTGGCCCTGGTCCGGACCACCGGCCAGTCCAACCACAAGACGTACCCGTGGGCCCAGGCCAACAAGTACCTGCTCCCCGACGACCCGAAACGGCCGTTCTTCCCGGACAACCAGGCCGCCGGCGAGGCCTACCTCGACCTCTACACGTACTTCCACCCGGAAATCCCCCTCGACTCGATCCGCACCCGGATCCAGGCCGAGGTGGCTTCGGTGCAGGCGGGTCACCGCGACTACTGGAACTACGCCGACGCGCTGAACATGGCGATGCCGTCGTTCGCGCGGATGAGCCTGATCGACCACGATCCGTCCTATTTGGACGCGATGGACCAGCTCTTCCGTTCATCGGAACGCAAGCTGTTCAACGAGTTCACCGGCCTGTGGTACCGCGACGCACGGTTCAAGGGCTCGGGCGTGTTCTGGTCCCGCGGCAACGGCTGGGCCCTGGCGGCGCTGACGAAGGTGCTCCAGGTGCTGCCGACCGACGACCCGCGGCGGCCGGAGTACCTGCGCGTGTTCAAGAAGATGGCTTCGACGTTGGCCCTGACCCAGCGGCGTGACGGCTTCTGGAACTCGGACCTGCTGAACCCGTGGAACCACGGCGGCCCGGAGTCCAGCGGCACGGCGTTCTTCGCGTTCGGGATCGGCTGGGGCGTCAACGCGGGCATCCTCGACGCGGCCCGGTTCCGGCCCGTGGTGGACAAGGCGTGGACGGCCCTGTCGACGAAGGCCCTGCAGGCCGACGGCAAGGTGGGGTACGTCCAGCCGGTGGGCGACCGCCCGGCGACGGCTCAGGCGACGGACACGTCGGCGTTCGGCGTGGGGGCGTTCCTGTTGGCGGGCCAGCAGGTGGCGAAGCTGCAGGGCTGTTCGGCTGCCTAGGCCCAAGTGCCCCGATGATGTGACACTTCAGCGTAGGCATTCACCGGGGTCGCCGCGGGCCGGGGCCGACTGAGGAAAGGTGCGGGGCCACACCGGACGCCGGCGCGAGCGCGTTCCTGCTGGCGGGCCAGCAGGTGGCGAAGCTGCAGGGCTGTTCGGCTGCCTAGGCCGAAATGCCCCAGTGATGTGACACTTCAGCGTAGGCAATCACCAGGGTCGCCGCGGGCCGGGGCCGACTGAGGAAAGGTGCGGGGCCACACCGGACGCCGGCGCGAGCGCGTTCCTGCTGGCGGGCCAGCAGGTGGCGAAGCTGCAGGGCTGCTCGGCTGCCTAGGCCGAAATGCCCCAGTGATGTGACACTTCAGCGTAGGCAATCGCCAGGGTCACCGCGGGTCAGGGCCGGGTCCGACTGGGGGAAGGTACGCGCCACGCCGGGGCCCGACGACCGGTGCTCGAAGCGGATCGTCACCCGGCCGTGGCCCACGCCCTGGACCCAGCCCGTGCCGAACTCCTCGTGGACCACGTCGTCGCCCTGGCGCCACTCCGACGGCGGTGGCGCGGGGGACGGCGCCGGGGTGGACGACACCACCGTGGGGACCGAGGGCGCGGCCAGGGAGAACAGCGCGTCCTGGTGGGGCACGGACAGCCCGCTGTAGGCCACCCCCGCCAGGCGGATGCCGCCGAACTCGGCCGGGTCGATCAGCAGGCGCTCCGCCGTCGCCGACAGCTCGGCCAGGTCGTCCGTGGGTGCGGAGATCGTCTCCGAGCGGGTCACCGTGTGCATGTCCGTGTGCCGGAGCTTGATCACCACCGTCCGCGCCACGCGGCCGGCCTTGACCAGCCGCTGGTGCGCGCCCACCGCGATCCGGCGGACCTCCGCCCGCAACGTCGGCAGGTCCTTGATGTCGGTGTCGAACGTCGTCTCGGCGCTGACCTGCTTGGTCTCGGCGCGGCCGGCCACCGGGCGGTCGTCGGCGCCGGTCGCCAGCCGACGGAGGTCGCGGCCGATCACGCCGCCGAGCGTCGCCACGGCGTCCTGTTCGGACAGTGCCGCCAGCTGCCCGAGCGTCTGGACGCCGATGAACCGCAGCTTCCCCTCCGCGACCGGGCCGATGCCCCACAGCGCGCGCACCGGCAGCGGCGCCAGGAACTCGCGTTCGGTGCCCTGCGGGACGACCAGCAGCCCGTCCGGTTTGGCCTCGTCAGAGGCGATCTTCGCGATCTGCTTGCCGTTGCCCGCGCCGATCGACGCCACCAGGCCGGTCTTCGCCCGGATCCGCGCCCGCAGCGACGCGCAGAACGCCGTCACCTCGTCGAAGGAAGCGCCGACCAGCGAAGGCGGTTCGGCGAAGGCTTCGTCGAGCGAGATCTTCTCCAGCACCGGCGCGACCTCGGTGACGACCGCGAACACCTCCTGGCTGAGCCGCTCGTAGACGCGGAACCGCGGCGGCACGATCACGCCGTTCGCCGGCAGCAGCCGCCGGGCCTGGGCCATCGGCATCGCCGAGCGGATCCCGAACGCCCGTGACTCGTAGCTGGCCCCGGCGACGACGCCGCGGGGCCCGGTCCCGCCGACGAGCACGGGACGGCCGGCCAGCGTCGGGCGGGTGAGCTGCTCGGCCGACGCGTAGAAGGCGTCCAGGTCGAGGTGGATCACCCAGCGGGCCACGTCAGTCCCCGCCGGTGGCGTCCAGCAGCCGGTGCAGCGCCTTGGTGTAGCTCTCGAACGCGGCCCGGCCGGCCGTGGTCAGCCGGACCAGGGTGACCGGCGTGCGGTGCTCGTAGGCCTTGGTGATCTCGACGTACCCGGCGTCCTCGAGCTTGCGCAGGTGGGTCGAGAGGTTGCCGGCCGTCATGTCGAGCAGCTGCTGCAGGCGCGGGAAGGTGATCTGGTCGCCGGGGCGCAGCCCGGCGAGGGCGACGGTGACCCGCAGCCGCGCCTGGGCGTGGATGACCGGGTCGAGCTGGGGCAGTTCGCTCATCGGCCGGACTTCTCGCGGACGAAGTAGACGATCGCGCCGAGCAGGAACCCGCCGCCGCCGCAGACGGTGAGCACCAGGAAGTTGTGCGGGTAGCCCACGAGCACGCTCAGCGCGGCCGACACGATCATCCACGCGCCGAGGCCGTACATCAGCTTGTCCTGCCACACCATGCCGCCCGCCAGGTACATCACGCCGGTGAGCAGCAGCCAGGTGCCCGACCACAGCAGCGACACCTGCTCCGACGACAACGACTGGAACTGCGTCATCCGGATGTCGACGACCATCAGCCCGATCGAGGAGAGCGCCCAGCCGTAGCCGTACATCGCGCCGATCGTGCGGGACGGCCCGCGGATCCCGCGGCCGGACCGGATGCTGGTGTAGGTCGTGTAGGCCATCGCGCCCAGGAACAGCAGCGGGACGACGATGGCACCGGCGACCCAGCCGGGAATCGCGAAGCCCGGCTGCACCGTCACGTAGGTGAAACCCCAGCCGACGATCCAGGCGAAGGCCCAGGCGGCCAGCATCCGCGCCGGGCCCCCGCCCAGTTCCCGGCGCGTCCGCTGGTTCTGCCGGGCGATCAGGTTCAGCGACTCCTCGGCCGACATCGGCTCGTCTTCCACCTGGTTCGCCCTCCTCCCGTGCAGACCCCGCAGCACTGCACGGAAGCTAACACGCATCTAGAGCCGCGCCGTGTCCAGCCGGAACCGGCGCAGCACGACCAGCGCCGGCACCACCAGCCAGCCCAGCAGCACGAGCGCCGCCACGAGCATCCCGCCCTGGTGGGCCAGCGGTTCGAGGCCGACCCGGCCGAGCCAGAACGTCGGGAAGAAGTGCGCCACGGTCGCCATCCAGTCCGGGAGCACCCAGAGCGGGATCCACAGGCCGCCGAGCATGCCCAGCGGCATCATCAGCGCGCCGGTGACGGCGCCGACCGTGTCCCCCTTGCCGAACAGGCCGATGGCCAGGCCCAGCACGGCGAACGGGAGCACGCCCAGCCACAGCGACACCAGCACCAGGCCCCACTGCGCGGCGGTCATCTCCACGCCCGTCGCCAGCCCGGCGAGGAACAGCACCACGAGGACCGGCAGCGCCACGGCCATCGCCGACAGCACCTTGACCACCAGGTAGCCGGGGCCGCGCATCGGCGTGAGCCGCAGCTGCCGCTGCCAGCCGTCGGTGCGTTCCTGCGCCACCCGCGTCCCGGTGAACAGGGCACCACCGCTCGCGCCGTACGCGGCGAGGTTGATCATGGTCTGGACGTTCGAGGCCAGGCCGTTCGGCGTCACGAGCTTGCCGAAGATCGAGCCGAACAGCAGGAACATGGCCAGCGGCATGCCGATGGTGAAGATGGTGAACTGCGGGCTGCGGACGATCCGCTTGATCTCCAGGCTCAGGTACGTCGTGTTCACGCGGCGGCCTCCTCGGCGGTCAGCGCCAGGAAGGCTTCTTCGAGGCCCAGCGCGGTGATTTCGATGTCGGACGCCTGCGGGTGCGCCGCGAGCAGGGCGCGGATCGCGGCGTCGGAGTCGGCGCAGGCGAGCTCGGCGCGGCCACCGCGCAGCTGCACGCTCGTGACGCCGGGCAGGTGCGCGAGGTCCGCGTCGGTGGCGCCGGGCACGACGGCCTTGAGCACCCGGCCGGACACCGCGGCCCGGACCTCGGCGACCGGGCCGTCGGCGGCGACGACGCCGTGGCGCATCAGCACGACGCGGTCGGCGTAGTCCTCGGCCTCGGCGAGGTAGTGCGTCGCGAACAGCACGGTCCGGCCGCCGGCGGCGAACTCGCGGATGGCGGCCCAGAACGCGCGCCTGCCGTCGACGTCCATCGCCGCGGTGGGCTCGTCGAGCACGAGCAGCCGCGGGTCGCCGGCCAGGGCCAGGGCGAACCGGACGCGCTGGCGTTCCCCGCCGGACAGCTTGCCGCAGCGGCGTTTCACGAGCTTCTCCAGGCCCGCGCGGGCGATCACCTCGGCGGCCGGCAGCGGGTTCTCGTGCGTCGAGACGATCAGGCCGACGATCTCGCCGACGGTGGCGTCCGGCAGCAGCGCGCCGTTCTGCATCATCGCCCCGACGAGCCCCCGGTCGACGGCGGCGCGCGGGTTGCCGCCCGCGACGGTCACCTCCCCCGCGTCCGGCTTGGTCAGGCCGAGCAGCATGTCGACGGTGGTCGACTTGCCCGCACCGTTCGGCCCGAGCAGCGCGACGACCTCCCCGCGGGCGACCTCGACGGACACCCCGTCGACCGCCGTGACCTGCCCGAACCGCTTGGTGAGGCCGTGGAGCGCGAACGCCGGTCCCCCAGTCATGGCGTCCTCCTTTCGTGGACTTTGTAGCGCAAAGTTGCTGCGCACTTTGTAACACAAAGTCCACGAAGGTTCAAAGCCCCCGGCGTCGGAAACACGAAAAACGGGGTGCCGGGCGCTGGGCCCGGCACCCCGTTTCCGAGGGTTTCCGCAGGTCAGCCGGCGAACCGCCCAGCGCCCTGGGTGGTCGCGACGTCGGCCTTGGCCGCCGCCGGTGCCGTCGGAACCGGCTGGGGCAGCGGGGCGCACTCGACGTCGGCCCCGCGGCCCGGCTTGCGGGCCGGAAGGGCGCCCGTCGCCAGGTAGTCCGCGATCTTGGCGTCGACGCACGCGTTCTGACGCGGGGTGATCGCGTGGCTGGTGCCGCCCGGCTCGGCGATCAGCGACGCGCCCGGGAAGCGGCTGCGGACCTCGAGGCTGCCCTCGAACGGCGTCGCCGCGTCCAGCGTCTCGTCGATCATCAGCACGCTCGGCACACCTCGGCCGTCGATCTTCGCCGGCTTCCCGGCCTTCGCGGGCCAATAGAGGCAGGGCGCGTTGAACCAGGCGTTCTGCCAGGTGAAGTACGGCGCCTTGGCGAAGGTCTGCCAGTTGTCGCGCCGCCACTGGTTCCAGCTCTGCGGCCACTGGACGTCGGTGCACTGCACGGCGAGGTAGACCGCGTAGCTGTTGTCGTCGCCGCGGCCACCGAAGGCCTCGAAGAGCGACTTCCAGTTCTGCCAGTCGCCCTTGTTCACGAACCGGGACAGCGCGTCGCCCAGCGGCGGCCACCGCAGCTGGTAGTAGCTCGCCTGCTGGATGACGTCGAGGATCTCGTCCGGCCCGATCACGCCGCCGGCCGGGGTGAACGACGTCTTGAGCAGCTGTTCGTTCACCACCCGCTGCACCGCGGCCTGAGTCTTGCCGAGGTGGTAGACGTCGTCGTGCTGGGCGACCCAGCCGAACCAGATCAGGATGTTCCGGTCGAAGGCGACGTCCTGGTTGAGGTTGTCGCCGTACCAGACACCGCGCGGGTCGACCGTCGAGTCGAGCACCATCCGCCGGACGTTCTGCGGGTACAGCGAGCCGTACACCTGACCGAGGTAGGTGCCGTAGGAGTAGCCGTAGAAGTTCAGCTGCTTCTGGCCGAGCGCCTTGCGGAGGGAGTCCATGTCCTTGACCGTGTCGGTCGTCTTCATGTTCTCCAGCAGGGCCCGCGAGTTGTTCTTCGCGCAGGCGTCGGCGTACCCCTTGGCGCGGTTCAGCCAGGTCTTCTCCAGCTGCGGGGTGAACGGCACGTACTGCGGCCGGTTGTAGTCCATGTAGTTCTTGTCGCAGCTCAGCGCGGGCTTGCTGGCCCCGACCCCGCGCGGGTCGAAGCCGATCCAGTCGTAGGCGTCGCCGGCGTGGTTCGGGATCCGGGGCCCGCGGGTGGCCAGCAGCAGGCCGGAACCGCCGGGGCCGCCCGGGTTCGTCAGCATGACGCCCTGGTACTGCGCGTCGGGCACCTTGTGCTTGACGCGGCTGACGGCGAGCTGGACCTGCTCCCCGCCCGGCTTGCGGTAGTCGAGCGGCACGCCGAGGTACCCGCATTCGGCACCGGCGCCGGACAGCGTGGCGTCGGTGCACGGTCCCCAGGCGATAGACGCCTGTTTCGCGTCCGGCGCGGCACTTGCGGCCGGCGCGGCGTTCGCGGCGGGCGCAACCACGAGCGCGGACGCCACCGCCGCCGCGGCGGCGGCGAATACGGCACGTCTCACTGATTTCTCCCTTTTCCGGGCGTCTTCGAGCGGAAGAAACCCTAGCCCCGGCAAGGGGTCCGGCGGGACGGCCGAGCACGAACGCCCTACGAAGGGTGGAAATCGGGTGGCGCGGACGTTCCGGGATCCCGTACGGTCGGTTCCATGATCTTCTTCATCCGGCTCCGCCTCGTCTGAGACGGCGTGACCGCCGGGCTCCCCGCCGATCGGGAGAGCCCCTTCACCTGCGCGCCGTCTGGTCTTTCCGGCTTGAAGGAGCACCATGCTGCGCAAACACATCGTCATGGTCGGCTGCACCGCGCCGAGCCACATCTACCCGTCACTGGGCGTGATCGCCGAACTGGTCCGCCGCGGGCACCGCGTGTCCTACGTCGTCGGGTCGCCGTTGGCGTCGCTGGTCGCGCCGACGGGCGCCGACGTCGTCGAGCACCCGACGATCTTCCCGCTCGGCGAAGCGGCCGTGTGGCCGGAAGAGCCGGCCGAAGCCATGCGCGTCTTCCTCGACGAAGCCATCGCGATCCACCCCGGCCTGATCGAGCGGTTCGACGACGACCGGCCGGATCTCGTGCTGTACGACATCGGCGGGCTGGGCGCGCCGCTGCTGGGGTCACGGTACGGCGTGCCGGCCGTCCAGCTGTCGCCGACGCTGGTGGCGTGGGAGGGCTACGACGAAGAAATGGCGCCGGTGATGGACCCGATCAAGGCGTCACCGTCCGGTGTGGACTATGCGGCCACGTTGGCGAAGTGGCTGGCGTCCCACGGGGTTTCGGCGGATCCCTGGGAGTGGCTCGGGCACCCGGCGCAGGTGCTTTCGCTGATTCCCCGGGCGATGCAGCCGTCGGCGGACCGGGTGGGACCGCACGTGCGGTTCGTCGGGCCGTGCCTGGATCCGGCGCGGCTGGCCGATCGGTCGTGGACCCCGCCGTCGTCGGGACGTCCGGTGCTGCTCGTGTCGTTCGGGACGGCGTTCAACGACCAGCTTCCGGTCTACCGGGCGTGCGTCGAGGCGTTCGCCGAGGACTGGCACGTGGTGATGGCGATCGGGAAGCAGGTCTCGCCGGCGTCTCTCGGGCCGCTGCCGCCGTCGGTGGAGGTGGCCGAAAGCGTGCCGCAGCTGGCGGTGCTGGAGGCGGCGTCGGCGTTCATCACGCACGCGGGGATGGGCGGAGCGACGGAGGCGCTGTGGTTCGGCGTCCCGACGGTGGCGATTCCCCAGGCGGCGGACCAGTTCGGCAACGCGGCCCAGCTGGAGGCGCTGGGGGTGGGCCGCCACCTTCCGGCCTCCGAGGTGACGGCTTCATCGCTGCGGGAGGCGGTGGATGAGGTGTCGTCGTCGGCTTCGGTGGCTGCGAGGTTGGCGGAGCTGAAGGCGGAGATCCGGGCTCACGGCGGGGTTTCGTTCGCCGCCGATGCCGTGGAGTCCTTTGTGGTCTGAGCCCTAGGAGGAAGATCCAGTTGTGCGCGATGCCGCCGACGAGGACCACGACCAGCATCGAAGCCAGCACGCCGGCCTCGATGAAGTAGACCTTCGGGTCGGCGAACGGCTCGTCCCGCCACCCGGCGGCGCGCCGCGGCGCCGGACCAGCCCGGACCGGCTTCGGCCGGGGAGATGACTCCCTCCCCGGCCGAAGCCGCCGGTACCGCTTGACCTTCCCTCGGCAGCCCTGGCGGGATTCGCGGCTCGGGCTCGGCAACGGCCGGCTCCGGCACAATCCGCCGCTCAGCCTCCGCAGCAACCCGCTCCGGCTTCGACCCTGGCGCGACCTGCGGCACGGACCCAGCAACGGCCGGCTCCGACGCAATCCGCCGCTCAGCCTCCGCAGCAACCCGCTCCGGCTTCGACCCTGGCGCGACCTGCGGCACGGACCCAGCAACGGCCGGCTCCGACGCAATCCGCCGCTCAGCCTCCGCAGCAACCCGCCCCGGCCCCGGCGCCACCTCCGGCGTGGTCCGCGGCCCGGCCTCGGCGGCGGCGGCCTCCGGCGCGAGTTCCGGCACCGGCGCGGGCTCGACCGCAACCCGATCCGGCGCCGTCACCCCTGTCCGCCCCTCGGCCTCCGCCGCCCAGGCGACCGCCGCCGCGGAGACCGTCCGGCTGTCGTCCGCCAGGCGGCGGATCTCCTCCGCCGTCCTTGCCCTCACCAGGTCGTTGCCCACCCGGTTCAGGCGCTTCAACCCGTCCAGTGCCGTCATCCGGTCCGAAGCGATCGGGCTCGCCAGCCCGTTCCTCAAGTACTCCGGCAGCTGCCACCTCGGGTTCCGCGCCAGCACGATTCGTCACTCCACATCGGACTGGTGCTTCGGCCGCTGCCGGGGCATCTCCGCCACCAGGTGCCTGGTGAACACGGATCGGGCCGCCGAGCCCACCACCGCGTCGCCTTCGAACGAATACTGCGTGGCGTCCGAGGCCGTCAGGACCGCGCGGCCGCGGCCCTGGAAGCGCTCCAGCGTGTGCACGTCCGTGCCCGACTTCGCCAGGCGGCCGGTCGGGAACGCGCCGCTGTAACAGTCCAGCACCAGCACCTTCTGCCGCGAGGGGCAGCCCGCCATCGCGCGGTCGACCAGCTTCGCCGCCAGTACCGTGAACATCAGGCTGTCGCGGCGGGTGTCGGCCATCGCCGCGCCCACCACGTGGTGAGGCTGGTCGACCAGCGTCGTCACCTCGAAGGCCGCGATCGCCGGGTCGCTCAGGACCGCCGCCAGTTCGCGCGCGCGTCCCCGCCCGGTGCGGTCAGGCGTCGCAGGGCCGGGTCGGCGTAGGTCTCCGTCGCGATTAGCAGGGCGTGGCGGCTAGAGCCTGTTTTGATGTGCTGACCAGCGGAACTTCTGGTCGGCATTGTTGGTGCGGCGTGTCTGGGGTCAAATAGACGAGGTCTCCGGTAGACCGATCAACGACCAAGCTGATCAAGAACACCGGAGACCTCGTGCCCAGCCTAGCGGCGACGGGGCG
>NZ_JBSFNC010000204.1:0-13390 GCF_053586895.1 Amycolatopsis sp. NPDC003731
GCCCGGTCCCATTCCGAACCCGGAAGCTAAGCCTGACAGCGCCGATGGTACTGCAACCGAAGGGTTGTGGGAGAGTAGGACACCGCCGAACTTACCTTCCGTACGGCCCGTTAGGATAGCCAATTGGCTGCCCTAGCGGGCCGTACGCGTATGTCCAGGACAAGATTTTTTCACGGCAGGAGGCCAGGTGTCCGAGTTCGGTCGACGAGACTCAGCGGATGATGGGTCCGGCCGGTCGGCACGCCGGGACGAAGGCTCCCGGGGCCGGTCGGACGGACCCCGGAGGAACCAGGGCGGCGCGCGGCAGGACCGTGGCGGCCGCGACGGCGGCTACCAGGGCCGGCCGCGCCGCGACGACCGCGGGGTCCGCGGCGGCGGCAAGCCCTTCCGCGGCGGCGACGGTCCCCGCGACCGCGATCAGCGCGGAGGGTACGCAGGTCAGAGCCGCACCGGCGGCCGCAACTTCGGCGACCGCGACGACCGCCGCGGCAGTTACGGCAGCCGCGAGTCGGGCGGCGGCCGCTTCTCCGACGGCCCGAGCCGCTCCGGCGGCGGCCGTTACGAAGACCGGGGCGCCGGCCGGTCGGGCAGCCGCTACGAGGACCGGGGCAACAGCCGTTCCGGCACCCGCAGTGACAGCCCGGGCCGCAGCTTCGACGACCGCGGAGGCCGCCCCCAGGGCAAGTCCTCGTACGGCGACCGCAAGCCCCGCTTTGAAAACCGCCGCGACGACGACCGAGGCGGCCGCCCGGGCGGCTTCCGTTCGGACGACCGCCCCCGCGGCGGCGATTCCCGCGGCACCCGAACGGGTGGTTTCCGCTCCGACGATCGGGACCGTCGCGATGATTCGCGTGGTGCTCGGACCGGTGGATTCCGCTCCGACGATCGGGACCGCCGCGACGATTCGCGTGGTGCTCGGACCGGTGGATTCCGCTCCGATGACCGTGACCGCCGCGATGATTCGCGCGGCACGGGTGGCTTCCGCTCGGACGACCGTGGCAGGCGGGACGATTCGCGTGGCGGGTACCAGCGGCGGGATGACCGCGGTGGCTTCCGCTCCGACGATCGGGGCCGGCGGGACGACTCGCGTGGCGGGTACCAGCGGCGCGACGACGAGCGCGGCGCGCGTTCCGAGGACCGGGGCCGTGGCGGCGACCGCCGGGACGAATCGCGTGGTGGTTACCAGCGGCGGGATGACCGCGGCGGCTTCCGCTCCGACGATCGGGGCCGGCGCGAGGATTCGCGTGGCGGGTACCAGCGGCGCGACGACGACCGCGGCGCCCGCACGGGTGGGTTCCGTTCGAACGACCGGGACCGGCGCGACGACGACCGCGGCGCTCGCTCCGAGGACCGGGGCCGTGGCGGCGACCGGCGAGACGAGTCCCGCGGCGGTTACCAGCGGCGCGATGACGACTCGCGCGGCGACCGCGGTGACCGTGGCAGCTACCAGCGGCGGGACGACAGCCGTGAGAACCGTGGCGAGCGCAAAGACCGTCCCCGGGGGAACCCGCGGCCCAAGGTCGGCGCGCCGCTCGACGACGAAGCCCTCGCCAAGGAACTCCTCGAGGCGCCCGAGCTTCCCGAGGACATCGAGTTCTCCGATCTCGACGAAGAAGCCCGCCGTGAGCTGCGGACGCTGCCGAAGGGCCTGGCCGAGACCGTCGGGAAGCACCTCGTTGCCGCCGGGGGGCTGATCGACAGCGATCCCGAGGCCGCCCTCGAGCACGCCAAGTACGCCAAGGCCAAGGCCTCGCGCGTCCCGATCGTGCGCGAAGCCCTCGGCCTGGTCGCCTACCACGCCGGCAACTGGTCCGAGGCCCTCTCCGAGCTGCGGGCCGTCCGGCGGATGACGCGCAGCGACGACCACATCGCCATCATCGCCGACGCCGAGCGGGCTCTCGGGCGTCCCGAGCGGGCCCTCGACCTCGCGAAGGAGGTCGACACCGCGAAGCTCACCAAGGCCACCCAGGTCGAGCTGGCGATCGTCGCGGCCGGGGCGCGGCGGGACCTCGGGCAGCTCGATGCCGCCGTCGTCTCGCTGCAGGGTGACGACCTCAAGGCCGAGAAGCGCGACCCGTGGAGCGCTCGCCTCTTCTACGCCTACGCCGACAACCTCGCGGCCGCCGGGCGCACGGACGAGGCCATCCAGTGGTTCCTCAACGCCTCCGAGGCCGATGCCGAAGACGAGACCGACGCCGCCGAGCGGGCCGCCGATCTGTCGAACGCGGAGAACGAGGAGAACGCCGAGAACGCGGATAACGAGGAAAAAGACACCGATGAGTGACGCCCTCCTCGCGGCCTACGACGCGGTCCTCTTCGACCTCGACGGCACCGTCTACCACGGCACCCGGGTCATCCCGGGTGCTCCGGAGACGGTGCGGGCCGCGCGGGAGCACGGCACCCCCATCCGGTTCGTCACGAACAACGCCTCGAAGGCCCCCGACGAGGTCGTCGCGCACCTCACCGGCCTCGGCATGCCCGCCGGGACCGATGAGGTGCACACCAGCGCCCAAGCCGGCGTGCAGCTGCTGAAGGAACGCCTGGACACCGGCGCCGAGGTCCTCGTCGTCGGCACCGGCTCGCTGGCCGCCGAAGTGGCGCAGGCGGGGCTCCAGCCGGTGCGGAAGAACACGCCCACCGTCCAGGCCGTCGTCCAGGGGCACTCGCCCGACAACACCTGGGCCGCGCTGGCCGAGGCCTGCCTGGCCATCCGCGCCGGCGCGCTCTGGGTGGCCTGTAATGTCGACGCCACCCTGCCCAGCGAGCGCGGCCTGCTGCCCGGCAACGGCTCGATGGTCGCCGCGCTGCGCACCGCCACCGACGTCGAACCGCTGGTCGCCGGGAAACCGCAGCCGCTGCTGTTCGAGACCGCCGCTCGGTCGGCGGGTGCGCGGAACCCCCTGGTCGTCGGCGACCGGCTCGACACCGACATCGCCGGTGCGGTCGCCGCGGGCATCGACTCCCTCGTCGTCCTCTCCGGGGTCGCGACGCCGAAGCAGCTGATCGAGGCCATCCCGGCCGAGCGCGGCACCTACCTCGCGAAGGACCTCACCGCACTCACCGAGCGGGCCGAAGACCTGAAGATCGGACCGCGGCCGGGCTGGACCGTGACCGTCGAGAACCAGACTCTGACGGCGGAAGGTGACGGCGACGAGCTGGACCTGCTCCGCGCGCTCTGCCACGTGGCGTGGGAGACCGGTGTCACCGAACTCGGCGAGCGCGCCAAGGCGAACCTGTCCTGACTGATACCGTTTGCACTGTGCAGGACCACCCCTTCCCCGTCCCGGGCCCGCCGCCCGGTTCGTTCTCGCAAGCGACCGACCCGCGGGCCGGCATCGACGAAGCCGTCGCCGGGCTGGACGACCTGGACGCGCTGCCGCTCGCGGAGCACGTCGAGCGCTTCGACGCCGTGCACACCGAGCTGACGGTCGCCCTGTCCAGCATCGACAAGGTCTGATCGGCGTGCCCAAGCGGGCCCGCCTCGACGCGGAACTGGTTCGGCGCGGCCTCGCACGGTCGCGCGACCAAGCCTCGGCCCTGATCACCGGCGGCAAGGTCACCGTCCGCGGGATGGTCGCCACCAAACCGGCTACCGGGGTGGAGTCCGACGCCCCCATCGTCGTCAAGGACGAGGACGACCCCGGATGGGCCTCGCGCGGTGCCCACAAGCTGCTCGGCGCCCTCGAAGCGTTCACGGAACTGAGCGTCGAAGGCAAGCGCTGCCTCGACGCCGGCGCGTCCACCGGCGGCTTCACCGACGTCCTCCTGCGCCACGGCGCCGCCACCGTGATCGCCGCCGACGTGGGTCGTGGCCTGCTCGACTGGCGGATCCGCACCGACGAACGTGTAGTGGTCATGGATCGCACGAACGTCCGCAACCTCACGCCCGACGACCTCGGCGGGCAGGTCGACTTGATCGTCGGGGACCTGAGCTTCATCTCCCTCAAGCTCGTGCTGCCCGCCCTCACGGCCTGCGCGGGCGAAGGCGCCGACCTGGTGCCGATGGTGAAACCGCAGTTCGAGGTGGGCAAGGACCGCCTCGGCAGCGGCGGTGTCGTCCGCGACCCCGAGCTGCGCGCCGAGTCCGTGCTCACCGTCATCGACGAGGCCGCGAAACTCGGGCTCGCGCTGCGCGGGGTGACCGCCAGCCCGCTGCCCGGACCGTCCGGGAACGTCGAATACTTCGTGTGGCTGAAGAAAGAACACGTGGCCGAGTCCACTGTGGACGCGGTAAACAGGTCTGAGGCCGAGCGGCTCGTCCGGACCGCCGTCGAGGAAGGGCCCGCATGACCACCGAACGTGAAGTGCTCCTCATGGTGCACCCCGATCGCGACGCGACGGGCGAGGCCGCGCGCGAGGTTTCGGCGCGCTTCGCCAAGGCCGGCATCCGGATCCGGGTGACCGAGCACGACGTCTGCGCGCTGATCAACCCCGAACAGCACGGCGTCGGCGCGACCTGCACGGTCGTCGACCCGGACGACAACCCCGCCGACGGCGTCGAGCTGGTGTTCGTCCTCGGCGGCGACGGCACGCTGCTGCGCGCGGCCGAGCTGGCCCGCCCGGCCGGCGTGCCGGTGCTCGGCGTGAACCTCGGGCGCGTCGGCTTCCTCGCCGAAGCCGACTCCGACGCCCTCGCCGACACCGTCCAGCGGGTCGTCGACGGCGACTACCAGGTCGAAGAGCGGATGACCATCGACGTCACCGTCACCCACGACGGTGCGGAAGTCGCCCGCACCTGGGCGCTCAACGAGGCCAGTGTCGAGAAGAGCACCCGGGAGCGGGTGCTGGACGCGCTGATCGAGGTCGACGGCCGTCCGGTGTCCGCCTTCGGCTGCGACGGTGTGCTGTGCGCCACACCGACCGGCTCGACCGCGTACGCGTTTTCGGCCGGCGGCCCGATCATCTGGCCGGACGTCCAGGCGCTGCTGGTGGTGCCGAGCAACGCGCACGCGATGTTCGCGCGGCCGCTGGTCGTCTCCCGGGACTCGGTGATTACCGTCGGGATCGACCCGGACGGCTCCTCCGCGGTGCTGACCTGCGACGGGACCCGCCCGATCGACCTGCCGCCGGGTGCGCGGGTGCGCGTCACCTGCGGCAAGACGCCGGTGCGGCTGGTCCGGCTGTGGGACGGGCCGTTCACCGATCGCCTGGTCCAGAAGTTCTCGCTGCCGGTGAAGAGCTGGCGCGAACGGCACGCGCGCCCCTGCGAGTAATCCACCGTTCAGCGATTCGTTCGAACATATCGGCGACGCGCCGGGGTCCCGGGCGCGCAGAGTGTCGGTGGTGGCCGCTACCGTAGGCGGCGTGCTGGCCGAGATGCGCATCCAGGGCCTCGGAGTCATCGAGGACGCCCTGCTGGAACTGCACGCGGGCTTCACCGTCGTGACCGGTGAGACGGGTGCGGGCAAGACCATGGTCGTCACCGGGCTGCACCTGCTGTCCGGTGGCCGGGCCGAGGTGTCCAAGGTCCGGACGGGGATGCTCAAGGCGTTCGTCGAAGGGCGGTTCACCTACGCCGGCGTCGAAGGCGCCGAGCGGATCGTCACCGACTCGGGCGCGGACGTGGACGAGGACGGCAGCGTGATCGCGCTGCGCGCGGTCGCCGTCGACGGGCGGTCCCGCGCCCACCTCGGCGGCCGGTCCGTGCCGGTCGGCGTGCTCGCGGAGCTGTCCGAACAGCTGATCGCGGTGCACGGGCAGAACGACCAGCTGCGGCTGCTGCGGCCGGCCGAGCAGCGCGCGGTGATCGACCGGTTCGCCGGGGACGCCGTCGCGAAGCCGCTGCAGGCCTACCGGGAGGTCCGGGCGGAGTGGCTGGCGGTGATCGCCGAGCTGACCGAGCGGTCGACGCGCTCGCGGGAGATGGCCCAGCAGGCCGATCTGCTCAAGCACGGCCTGACCGAGATCGACGCCGTCGCGCCGGAGCCGGGCGAGGACGACGAGCTCACCGCGCAGATCAAGCGGCTCGCCGCGGTCGACGAGCTGCGCGCGGCCGCGACCGAGGCGCACGTCGCGGTGTCCGGCTCCCCGGACGGCGACCCGGACGCCCCGGGCGCACTGGGGTTGGTCGGGGAGGCGCTGCGGCGGCTCTCGACGGCGGAAGACGCCGTGCTGCGCGAGCTGGCCCCGCGGCTGGAGGAGGCGTCGGTGCTGCTCTCCGACGTCGGGGCCGAGCTGGGCACCTACGTCGAGACGCTGGACGCCGACCCGGCGCTGCTGGAGAAGGTGCTGGCCCGCCAGGCCGACCTCAAGCGGCTGACGCGCAAGTACGCGGCGGACGTCGACGGCGTGCTGGCCTGGGCCGACGACGCCCGGCGCCGCCTGGAGTCGATGGACACCTCGGAGGAGGCGCTCGCGGAGCTGGCCCTGCGGCGCGACCAGCTGGCGATCCAGCTCTCCGCGCACGCGGCCGAGGTGTCGGCGGCGAGGGAGAAGGCGGCGGCCGAGCTGGCCGCGGAGATCACCCGGGAGCTGTCCGGGCTGGCGATGGGCCAGGCGGCGATCGAGGTGACGGTCGAGCAGCGTCCGGCCGAACACGGCGACGCGCACGCGCTGACCATCGACGGCCGCGCGGTGCACGCGGGCGCGGACGGCGTCGACGACGTCGAGCTGCTGCTGCGCGCGCACGACGGTGCCCCGCCGCTGCCGGTCCACAAGGCCGCTTCGGGCGGTGAGCTGTCGCGCGTGATGCTGGCCATCGAGGTGGTCCTGGCGCACGCGGACACCGTCCAGACGCTGGTGTTCGACGAGGTCGACGCCGGGGTGGGCGGCCGCGCGGCGGTCGAGATCGGCCGGCGGCTGGCCCGGCTGGCGCGCACGCACCAGGTCCTGGTGGTGACGCACCTGCCGCAGGTGGCGGCGTTCGCGGACCAGCACCTGGTGGTGGACAAGGGCCACACCGGCGGGGTCACGCGCAGCGGCGTGAAGAACCTGAGCCAGACCGAGCGGGTCAGCGAGCTGGCCCGGATGCTCGCGGGCATGGACAACGAGACCGGCCGGGCGCACGCCGAGGAACTGCTGGCCACGGCCGAGAAGGACAAGACGGAGTTCGAGCCGAAGAAGAAGCGCGCGGCGAAGAAGAAGTAGCCGCCGGGGGAAATACTCGCCGCCTCCCCGCAGTTGTCGTGACGACTGCAGGTGGCGAAAGGATCCCGATGCGCGCGGTGGTACTCCGAGAACCCGGTCCGGTCGAAAACCTCGAGCTCACCGAGCTGCCGCTGCCGGAGGTGAAACCCGGCTGGGTCCGGATCGCCGTGAAAGCGTTCGGCCTCAACCGCTCGGAGCTGCACACCCGGCTCGGGCTGGCCGATGGCGTCACTTTCCCGCGCGTGCCCGGCATCGAGGCCGTCGGGGTCGTCGACGCCGGTGGCGGCTTCCCGCCCGGGCAGCAGGTCGCCACCATGATGGGCGGCATGGGCCGCACCTTCGACGGCGGCTACGCCGAATACACGCTCGTGCCCGAGAACCAGGTCATCCCGTTCCACAGCGACCTGCCGTGGGAGGTCATCGGCCAGGTGCCGGAGACGCTGCAGACCGCGTACGGCTCGCTCACCACCGGCCTCGACCTCCGGAAGGGCCAGACGCTGCTGATCCGCGGCGGCACGTCCGCGCTCGGGTTCGCCACCGCGACCCTGGCGAAAGACCTCGGCGCCACCGTCTTCGCGACCACCCGGCAGCCCGGACGGCTCGAAACCCTGCGCGAACACGGCGTCGACCACCCGCTCCTCGACGACGGCGACGTCGCGGCGCAGGTCCGCGAGATCGCCCCCGAAGGCGTCGACGCCGCCCTCGAACTGGTCGGGACGCCGACCCTGCCGGACACCCTGAACGCCACCCGCGTGCACGGGACGGTCTGCTTCGCCGGCATGTTGTCCAACGAATGGACGATCTCGAACTTCTATCCGATCGGCTACCTTCCCGCTGGGGTCCGGTTGACCGCTTATGGTGGTGAGGCGGACGACCTGCCGGCCTCCGTGCTCCAGCGTCACCTCGACCGGATCGCCCGCGGCGAAGCGAGCCTCGGCCCGGTCAAGGTGTACCCGATGGCGGAGATCCGGCAGGCGCACGACGACCTGGAGCACAACCGGACGGCGGGCAAGCTCGTCGTGCTGACCGGCCGAGCGGAGGGAGCCGCACCGTGATCCTGCCGCCGCCCGCCGATGTCGAAGCCCAGCTCGCCGCCGCGCGGCGGGACGGCGACCTCGACCGCTACCTCGGCCTGCTCGCCGGCGAGGAGCTGTTCGTGCCGATCCGGCGCGTGGACGCCCGGAGCATCCTCGACGAGCGGGCGGAGACCTTCCCGAACGTCTACTTCGAGACCGGCGGCGACGAGTTCCTGCAGGTCTTCACCCGTGGCGCGCTGCCGGACTTCGGCCCGGACGTCGTGGCCATGAGCGGCGCGCTCGACTGGGCGGTCGACGGCGTCGGCCGGCACGAGCGCGTCGTGTTCAACCGCGGCACCCGCGGCGAGTGGCGGCTGGCCGGGGCGACGCTGCAGCCGTGGCTCGACGCGCACCCCGACGACGTCACGCCGCTGGAAGAGCAGGTCGAGCGGCTGATCACCGCGCCGTACGGGCACCTCGAAGGGCCCATCGCGCACGCGCTCGCCTGCGGTGCGCACCTGGCCGTGCTCAACGCGGCACCCTGGAACCTCCTCGACGGCCGCTACCACGACTACGTCGCCGAAGTGCGCAGCCTGCGGGACTGGTGGGGCGTGGCCGACCCGCCCGGCTGGCGCGCCACCATGACCGGCCTGATCGGCGACGGCTACGCGCTGACCCCCGGCAACCTGGTGCTCATGCTGCGCCTGCGGTTCGCCGCCGAGTACGGGCTGCCCGGCGCCGAGTTCGACCCGCTGACCTGGGCGCAGCTGGTGGACCGGTGGTGCACCGAGAACGACGCCGCGGACCAGGCCGACGAGCTGCGGGAGACCGTGCGCCGGGTGTCCCGGTACGAGCGGCGGCTGCGCGCCGACGGCCTGGTCGACGCGGACGGCTGCGTGACGACGGCGCTGTCCTGGGACGTCGGCCGCGCGGTCACCATCGCCCGCGCCGGGCTGGCGGCGGGGTACTGCGACGCGCTGAGCGCCGAGCTGATGGTGCTCGAAGCCGGCTCGCTCGCCCGTCGTTACCACCAGTCATGGGCCGACCTGTCGGCGGGGTACGTCATGGGCCGGGTGCTGCACGCCGGCGAAGACGACTTCGGCGAGTGGTACCCGGCGGCGGTGCGCGTCCACCACCAGCTCCTTCAGGACCCGGCGAGCCCCTGGCTGAACCTCGATTTCGGCTCGCTGTCGGAGGAGTCCGAGGCCTGACCCGCGCGGGGGAGGGCGACCGGGCTCACCACAACGAGTCACAGCAGCTACGGCGTGGCGTACCTCGTCCCACGAGCAAATTTGTCACCATCGGCCACATGAAGCTCACGGGTCTGCTCACGCGGAATCAAGAACCCCTGCCGGGGATCACCGGGGTCGCCCGGGTCGACCGCCGCACCCGGGAGCTGCTGCGCCGGATCAGTCCCGGCGACATCGTCGTGCTCGACCAGCTGGACCTCGACCGCGCGACGGCCGACGCCCTGGTCGAGGCCGAGGTCGCCGGTGTGGTCAACGCGTCGCCGTCGATCTCCGGCCGGTTCCCGAACATGGGCCCCGAGATCCTCGTCGCGGCCGGCATCCCGCTCGTCGACTCGGTCGGCGGCGAGCTGCTGCGCTCGATCAAGGACGGCACGAAGCTGCGCCTGCTCGACGGCATCGTCTACATCGGAGAGCGGCAGATCGCCTCCGGCATCGAGCAGACCGCCGAGAGCGTCGCCGACCAGATGATCGAGGCCAAGGCCGGGATGTCGACGCAGCTGGAGGCGTTCTCGGCGAACACCATCGAGTTCCTGCGCCGCGAGCGCACCCTGATCCTCGACGGCGTCGGCGTCCCCGAGCTGAAGGTGCCGCTGCGGGACCGGCACGTGCTGGTCGTCGCGGGCGGCAACGGGCACGCCGAGGACCTCAAGAAGCTCAAGAAGTACATCGCCGAGCACCGCCCGGTGCTGATCGGCGTCGACGCCGGCGCAGACACCCTGCGCGTGCAGGGCTACCGGCCGGACGTCGTCGTCGGCGACCCCACCGGCATCGGCACCGCCACCCTGCGCGGCGGCGGCGAGGTCGTCGTGCCCGCCGCGCCGGACGGCCACGCGCCCGGGGTCGAACGCATCCAGGACCTCGGCATCGGCGCGGTGACGTTCCCCGCCTCCGGCAACGCCGAAGACCTCGCACTGCTGCTGGCCGACGCGCACGGCGCCAGCCTGGTCGTCACCGTCGGCTTCCAGGCCACCCTGCGCGAATTCCTCGACCACGGCCGGTCCGGCTCGAACCCGTCGACGTTCCTGACGCGGCTGAAGCTGGGCACGAAACTCGTCGACGGCAAGGCGGTGGCCACGCTGCACCGCAACCGGGTGTCGATCGGGGCGGTCGTCCTGCTCGTGCTCGCCGCGGTCGTGGTGGTCGCCGCGGCCCTGCTGGTGTCCGATGTGGGCTCGGTCTACCTCGACTGGCTCAAGGGCACCTGGAATTCGTTCTACGCCTGGGTCAAGGGATTGTTCACGTGATTTCGCTGCGCTACCACGTCGTTTCCATCGCCGCCTGCTTCCTTGCGCTGGCCGTCGGCGTCGTGCTCGGCTCGACCGCGCTCAACGGCACGCTGCTGTCGGGGCTCGCGGGGGAGAAGAAGGACCTCGGCAGCCAGGTCGCCGACCTGGAGGCCCAGCGCAACGCGCTCAACGCCCGGCTGACCGACGCCGACGCCTTCGCCGGCTCGATGGGCCCGAAGGTCGTCGCCGGCACGCTGGACAAGCGGTCGGTGGTGCTGGTGACCACCGAAGACGCGCGCCCGACCGACCGGGACGCGCTCAAGCAGCTGGTCGGCCAGGCCGGCGCCGCGGTGACCGGCGAGATCCAGCTGACGTCGGCGTTCGCCGACCCGGAGAAGGCCGACCAGCTCCGCGACGTCGTCACGCGGCTGCAGCCGGCCGGCTCGAAGTTCCCGACGGCCGGCGACTCGGGCACCCTGGCCGGCGCGCTGCTCGGCTCGGTGCTGCTGCTGGACAAGACGACGGCGAAACCGCAGTCCTCGCCCGAGGAACTGGCGGCGGCGCTGAGCGGGCTCACCGACGGCGGGTTCGTCAAGGCCGGGCCGGACGTCAAGCCCGCCCAGCTGGCGATCGTGCTCACCGGCGCCCAGGCGACCGGCGACGGCGCGGGCGACCGCGCGGCGACGATCGCCCGGTTCGCGACCCAGCTCGACCGCAGCGGTGCCGGCGCGGTGCTCGCCGGTGACGCCGGTTCGGCCGACGGCACCGGCGCGCTGGGCGTGGTCCGGGCGGACACCTCGGCCACGTCGATCCTGTCCACAGTGGACAACGCGGACACGTCGGCCGGGCGGGTGAGCACCATCCTGGCGTTGAAGGAACAGCTCGACGGCGGTGCCGGCCGCTACGGTGTCGCGGGCAACGCCCAGGCGCCCGCACCCGGCGTCACCGCACCGGCCGGCAACTGACGCTCAGCGCAGCGGCGGGTCCAGCGGGAAGCAGGACACCCGCACCGGCCACGTGTCGCCGCCGGCCGGCAACGGCATCCGCTTGAGCGCCGCCGCCACGTCGGGGTCATGGGCCTCCTCGGCCGCCGCGTGGAAGATGTCCGCCGCGATCGACTGGTCGAACACGCCGATCTGCTGGTGCGGCCAGGCCGCGGCACCCTGCAGGGCGCCCGGGATCAGCTGGTCGACCACCTTCCGCAGGGTCACGCCGTTCGCCGCCCGGTACTTCCAGACGTCGACACCCAGGTTCTTCCCGACCTCGGCCATCCGGCCCCACGCCGTGAGGTTGAAGTTGACGTAGTGCCACGACATCGTCCGCGACAGCTCCAGGGGCTGGCTGCCGTCCGCGGCGAACTGGACTCCGAATCGCTTCTGCTCGGCGTCGAGCACGATCTTGCGTGCCGCGTCGCGGTGACCCAGGTACGCCGAGATCGTCGCGTTCTGCATGTCGAGGAACGTGCCGTGGTTGTTGGTGGCGGCCAGTTCCAGCTTGGCCTGCGGGCTGGTCTGCATCCAGTTCAGGTACTGCGTCAGCCACGCCTTGATCCCCGAGCGGTCCTTTCCGGTCCAGCCCGGCGCGCCGCCGTCGAGCAGCGCGAACGCGTCCATCAGCTGGCTGAACGACTGCGTCGAGTCGATGATCCCGGTGCCGCTGACGGTGTTCCGGCAGGGCACGATCTGGCTGTAGGTCATGTTCGGGTTCATCTTCGTGGCCGGGTCGAGGAACCACGTCCGGATGTCCAGCGCCGCCCGCTTCGCGTACTTGGCGTCACCGGTGTAGTACCAGGCCAGCGAGAGGTAGTACATCGCGTCCCACGCCCACATCCGGTAGGTGTGGTCGGTGATCGCGTCGG
This sequence comes from Amycolatopsis sp. NPDC003731, assembly GCF_053586895.1. Lineage (NCBI taxonomy): Bacteria > Bacillati > Actinomycetota > Actinomycetes > Pseudonocardiales > Pseudonocardiaceae > Amycolatopsis > Amycolatopsis sp. NPDC003731. Next base: position 12,437 of record NZ_JBSFNC010000204.1, read on the forward strand.
CTTCCGGGTTGCGCTGGCCGTCCTTGCTGACGTACGGGCAGCCCTGCGGGTTCTCCGGCGTCTTCGGCTGGCTCGCCCACCAGTAGGGCGCTTGGCTCATGTAGTCGTGCTTGTCACCGCTCGGCGGCGCGGACGGCTTGTCCATGACCGACCACGGCCCGTCGGTGAGCGCGGTGTCCGCCTTGGCCAGCACCGCTTTCAGCGCGTCCCGCTGGGCCTTGGTCGCGTGGCCGCCGCGGAGCGCCTGCTTGATGTTCGCGAGCTTGGCGCCGTCGGTGACGATCGTGTGGGGTGGGGACGCAGCCACCGCTGTTCCGCTCACCGGGACCAGCAGCATGCTCGCCGAAACCGCCAAGGCGCCGAGAACTCTTCGCACGTGGACCGCCTTCCGGGGACGTCGAATCCCCACGTCGTCACCGGGCGGCGGTACGGCTGCAGGGATTCTGACGTTCCCGGAAGGCAGGTGTCAATCGGGCCAGGTGCGGCGCTTGTCCAGCGGCCGCGCGTACGAACCCGCGCGGCTCGTCCGCAACCCCAGCGCCACCAGGGATTCCGCGAGCCGGACCGCGGCGGCGACGCCGTCGATGACGGGAATGTCCAGCATCGTCGCGATCTTCCGGTCCAGCCCGGTCATCCCGGCGCACCCGAGCACCAGCACCTCCGCCCCGGCGTCCCGCGCGCGGCGGCCGGCGGTGAGCAACGCCGACTCCGTCCGGCGCTCGTCGGTCAGCTCCAGCACGCCGAGCCCGGCGCCGGTGACCGTGACGCAGTTCTGCGCGACCCCGGCGGCGTGCAGGCTGTCCTCGATCAGCCCGCACGTCCGGTCCAAAGTGGTCACCACGCCGAAGCGGCGGCCGAGCAGGCAGGCCAGGTGCGCGGCCGCCTCGGTGATGTCGACGACCGGGACGTCCAGCAGCTCGCGCGCGCCCTCGCGGCCGTGCTCGCCGAACCCGG
>NZ_JBSFNC010000205.1:0-13320 GCF_053586895.1 Amycolatopsis sp. NPDC003731
GAGGGGTAAGGCGGGTTAGAACCCGCCTTACCCCTCACGACCGGCCGGGGTCACCAGGCGACCGGGAGCTCCACCAGGCCCGTGAAGGACTCCCCGGGGTTGACCGGGATCTCGTCCGCCGCCACCGCGAGGCGCAGGTTCGGCAGGCGCTTCAGCAGCGTGCCGAAGGCGGTTTCCATGATCGCGCGCGCCAGGTCCAGGCCCACGCACTCGTGGGGGCCCGAGCCGTAGCCGAGGTGGTCGCCGGTGTCGGGGCGGTGCCAGTCCAGGACTTCCGGCTGCCCGTAGTGTTGCTCGTCCCGGTTGATCAGGGAGAGCACGAAGAACACGCCGTCGCCCTGGGCGATGGTGGTCCCGTCGACGTCGATGTCGGCCGCGGCGACCCGCTGGATGCCGTCGGTGACCGCCGCGACCCGGCTCAGCTCGTCGACGGCCGCGGGCAGCAGCGCCGGGTCGGCGCGTAGCTCGGCGAGCCGCTCGGGGTGCTGGAGCAGCGCGCTGGCGCCGATCGCGATCGAGCTCGCCGTCGTGTGGTGGCCGCTCACCAGCATGATGAGCAGCAGCTGAAGCACCTCCGCGGCACCACCGTCCCCGACGGCGGTGAGGTAGGCGTCGAGCAGGCTGCCGGCCGGGTGCTGCCCGGCCAGCTTGGCCACGTACGCCACGAGCTCGTCGTAAGCCGTCGCCGCGGCCGGGCCGAACAACTGGCCCGTCTGCTGCTTGAAGTACTCCTGGTCTTCGCGCGGAATGCCCAGCGCCTCGTACAGCGAGAACAGCGCGGCGGGCGACGCGAACGTCGAGACGAGGTCGGCGGGTGCACCATGGGCGACCATCTCGTCCACCTGCCGGTCGGCGACCTCCTGGAGCTTCGGCCGCAGGGCGTCGATCAATCCGGGCGTGAACCCCGCCTCGGCGACTTCCCGCCGGGCGCGGTGTTCCGGATCGTCGACCCCGACGAGCGCGGTGAGCCGGCCGATGACCTTCTTCTGGTCCGCGCCGAAGTTCCGGGCCGCGGCGGCGGCCGCGTTGGCCACCGGCCACGCGGGATCGCTGTGGTCACTCGAAATCCGCGGATCGGCCAGCAGCCGGCGCGCCAGCGCGTACCCGGTGACGGCCCAGGCCTCGCGGCCGTCGTAGAGGCTGATCCGCGAGAGCGGCCGCCGGTCGGCCAGCAGCCGGTAGCCCGGCGCCGGCCGGTAGGGGCAGGTCCGGTTCTGGGGGAAGGCAACGGGTTCGGTCATCAGGCTCTCCTCGGGGAAGGAGCCGCGTCACCGAAACCGGCTCCGCCGGACAACGGTAGGAACGCCCGCCCGGCCGAGGATCCCCCATCCTGATAGGACTTTCCCGCCTGCCGAAGGTCGCGAATGACTCATTGGGGACCTCCGAGGTCGCGAATGAGTCATTCGCGGCACCACGTGCCGCGCCGCCCGGCCGGAAAGAGGAGGGCCTCTTCAGTCCGGCCGGCCGGACTGAAGAGGCCACTCGACTGAGCCGTCGACGGGGGAGATCGGCGGCTCAGGCTTCGACGGCCACGCCGGGTGCGGGCTCGGACGCCGGCGCGGGCTTGGGGCGGCCCGGCAGGAACAAGCACAGCGGCACCGCCAGCGCGGTGAAGCCGATCGACCACCAGAACGTGATGCCGTAGGCGTGGATGAGCTCGTCCGGCGTCTTCGCGCCGGCCGAGGCGTGCTGGAGGATCATCGCCAGGACCGCGATCCCCAGCGAGCCGCCGATCTGCTGGATGATGAGCACCAGGATCGTGGCGTTCGGGATCTGGGCGTGGTCGAGCCCGATGTAGGCGGAGCTGGCGAGCGGGATCGTCGCGACACCCATGCCGAGGCCGCGCACCAGCAGCAGCGCCATCAGCAGCACGTCCGGGGTGCCGGCGGTGACGAACGCGAACGGCACGGTGGTCAGGACCACGGCACCGAACCCGACCAGCGCCACCGTGCGGGGGCCGATCTTGTCGGTGTAGCGGCCGGCGACCCACCGGGACAGCAGCGTGCCGACGCCCTGCGGGATGAGCAGCAGGCCCGCGCCGAGCGCGTTCACGCCCCGGGCCTGCTGCCAGAACAGCGGGAGCAGCAGCATCGCGCCGTACAGCGTCGCGCCGCTCAGGAAGTACAGCACCGACGACGACGCCACCGACCGGTGGCCGAAGAGCCGGACATTCACCAGCGCCCCGGCGCCCCGCGGGAGGGCCCAGACGACGAACCCGGCGATCAGCGCGAGCCCGATCAGGAGCGGGATCAGGACGTCGGGGCTGCCGAAGCCGGCGCCGGTCCGGGACAGGCCGAAGACGACGGCGACCGCACCCGGCGACAGCAGGAGCAGGCCGACGACGTCGAGGCGGCCGCGGTCCCCGCCGGCGGGCCGGTCGGCGGGGAGGTTCCGGTACGCGAGCCAGAGGCCGGCAACGCAGAACGGGATGTTGACCAGGAACAGCAGCCGCCAGTCGCCGGTGGCCAGCAGGAGGCCGCCCAGCACCGGCCCGAGGATCGGGCCGAGCGCGATGGGCAGCGAGATGGTCGCCATCACGCGACCGGTGTTGCGGCCCTGGGCGGCCTGCATGATCAGGGTCATCATCAACGGCATCATCAGGCCGCCGCTGATGCCCTGGACGGCCCGGAACACGATGAGACTGGTGGCGTCCCACGCCACCGCGCACAGCACCGAACCGGTCAGGAAGAGCGCGAGCGAGCCGAGCCACAGCCGCTTCCCGCCGAGCGCCGACTGGGCCCAGCGGACGATCGGGATGGTGGCGAACATGGCCAGCAGGTAGCCGGTGCTCACCCACTGGATCGTGGCGATCGGCGCGTGCAGCTCGCCGGCCAGGTCGTTGATGGCGACGCTGACGATCGTGGTGTCGAACATCGCCGCCAGCGCCCCGACGATGATCGTGAACGCCAGCCGCCACACCGCGGGATCGACGCGGTCGGCCGGCGCGGACTCGCTGGAGGAAGACACGGACACTCCTAAGATACGTCTGTGTTTCTTATTTGGTCATCGTAAGCTGGCGTGAATAAGATGCGCAAGTGTTTCTTGAGGGAGGCCGGCATGGGTGAGCGGCGACGGGGCGCGGTCCTGGAGCAGGCGCTGCTGGACGCGTCCTGGCAGGAGCTGGAAGAGGGCGGCTACGCGCGCTTCACCATGGACGCCGTCGCCGCGCGCGCCGGGACCAGCCGCCCGGTGCTGTACCGCCGCTGGAGCGACCGGTCCGAGCTGCTGCGCGCGACGATCGTCCACGCCCTGCAACGCAATCGCGTCCGCGCGCCCGAGGACACCGGCTCCCTGCGCGGCGACCTGCTGGCCCTGATGTCGGAGATCAGCCGGACCCGGGCCGAGTTCGTCACCATGATGAGCGTCCACCTGGCCGGGTACTTCGAGGAGACCGGCACCGACCCCACGGCTCTGCGCGAGGTCATCGGGCACGACCAGCCGCACGCGCTGGACGTCGTGTACGAGCGCGCCGCGGCCCGGGGCGAAGTCGACCTCTCCCGGCTCTCCGCCCGGGTCAAGGCGTTGCCGTTCACCCTGCTGCAGCTGGAACTGCTCACCACGCTCAAGACCGTGCCCGTCGCGGCCCTCGAAGAAATCCTCGACACGATCGTCCTGCCGCTGCTGGGGACGGACTGACGGCCGTGCGCACCGATTCCACCAGGACTGAGGATGTCCCGGCCCCGGGTGGGCGGGCAGGCTGGGGTGCCGTCACCGGCCGGCCGCGTCCCGCGGCCACCACCGAAGGGAACGTCATGGTCGCAGTTGCCGACACCTGGGGAGCCCCGCAGTCGCTGTTCTGGCTGCACGGGCGAACGCCGGCCGAACCGGTCACCTTCGACCCGGCCACCAAGGTGTGGAACGTCTACGGCCACGCCGACGCGCTGCGGATCCTCAACGAGCCGGCGATCTTCTCCTCCGCGGTCCAGCGCAAGATCCCGATCGACGACCGGGTCAACGAGGGCAACCTGCTGCGCATGGACGGCGTGCCGCACGCCAAGCTCCGCAAGATCGTGAGCCGCGTCTTCACCCCGAAGGTGGTGGCGGGGCTCGAACCGAGGATCACCGAGCTGACGCGGGAACTGCTCGCCGAGGTCGGCGAGCGCGACCGGTTCGAGCTGGTCGAGCAGCTGGCCTACCCGCTGCCGGTGATCGTCATCGCCGAGCTGCTCGGCGTGCCCGCCGAGGACCACCCACTGTTCAAGCAGTGGGTGGACATGATGTTCCGCGGCCGCGAAGAGATCTTCATCGAGGCGGACGGCGACGAGAAGGTCGTCATGGACGGCGCCGAGGAAGTCCTCCGCTACATCGCCGAGCACGTCGCGCAGCGTCGCTCGAACCCCGGCGCCGACCTGCTCTCCAAGCTGGTCGAAGCCGAAGTCGACGGGGAACGCCTCAGCGACGCCGAAGTCGTGAACTTCGGCTTCGTGCTGCTGCTCACCGGGCACATCACCACGACCATGCTGCTGGGCAACGCGGTGCTCTGCCTGGACACGTACCCGGAGTGGCAGGACCGGGTGCGCGCCGACCGGTCTCTGGTGCCGCCGGTGATCGAGGAGTCCCTGCGGCTGCTCCCGCCGTTCGCCGCCGTTTCCCGGCTCACCAACGAAGAAGTCGAGCTGAGCGGACAGCGGATTCCGGCCGACGAGCTGCTGATGGTGTGGCTCGCCGCGGCCAACCGGGACGAAATCGCGTTCCCCGGCCCGGACACGTTCGACCCGTCCCGCGACCCGAACAACCACCTGTCCTTCGGCCGCGGGGTCCACTTCTGCATGGGTGCGCCGCTGGCCCGGCTCGAAGGCCGCGTCGCGCTGAACACCCTGCTGGACCGGTTCCCGCGGCTGAGCACCGATCCGCAGGACCGTCCGGTGTTCAAGACCATCCCGATCATGACCGGCATCGACAAACTCCCGCTGCTGACCGGTTTCGCCGGCTGAGCGCGACCCGCCCGAAGAACTTCTGCTGAGGAGCACAGGTGACGACGAATCCGGCGCCGTTCAAGGTCGGCGAGGCCTACGACAGTTTCGCGGAGCTGCTCGACCGGCTCTGGGGTGACAACCTGCACCACGGGTACTGGGACGACGATTCCGCGACCCTCGAGGACGCCACCACCCGGCTGACCGACAAGCTGGCCGGGCTGCTGACCATCGAGCCGGGCGACCGGCTGCTCGACATCGGTTGCGGCATCGGCGAACCCGCCATCCGGCTGGCCGCGGCGCACGACATCACCGGGGTCGGGATCTCGATCGCGGCGGGGCAGATCGAGCGGGCGAACGCGCGCGCGGCCGCCGCCGGGCTGGCCGGGCGGCTGTCGTTCGAGCTCGCCGACGCGATGCAGCTGCCGTTCCCCGACGAGTCGTTCGACGTCGTCTGGGCCCTGGAATCGCTGCACCACATGCCGGACCGGTGGCACGTGGTCGAGCAGGCGGCCCGGGTGCTGCGGCCGGGCGGCCGGATCGCCATCGGCGACTTCATCCTGCGCGGCGGCGGGAAGACGCCCGACGCGTCCAGTGTGGACCTGGTCGAGATGGGCGCGCTGAAGCTCGTCGGCGTCGACGAGTACCGCTCCCGCCTCGAGGCGGCCGGGCTGGTGCCCGAGCGGGTCGAGGACGTCAGCGACCGCACCCGGCCGTCGTGGGACAAGGCGGCGGAGCGGTTCGAAGCGCTGCGGGAGCCGGCCCTGCAGCACATCGGGTTGCAGCAGTTCGAAACCACGCTCTCGCGGTTCCGCCAGTTCGCGGACGAACCGGCGGTGGGGTACGTCCTGCTGACCGCCCGCAAAGCCTGAGCTTCCCGTTTTCCACCCGGAAGAAAATCGCAACAAGGCAGGAGACGCCAAGACAATGAATGCAGGAAGAGTCGGTCGGACCACACGTGGATCCCTCCGTGCGGTCGGGCTGCTGGCGGTGCTGTTCGCCGCCCTCGTCACCGCGGGTTGCGGTGCCGGCAGCGCGTCCGGCGCGGACGCCCCCAAGACCGACGACCGAGGTGAGATCACCCAGCAGATCTACCGGTTCTACGCCACGATGGAGGACCGGCAGTTCGACAAGCTGAACACGGTGCTCGCCGACGGCGTCGTCGTGAAGACCCCCTTCGGCACCACCACCGGGCGCGACAAGGTCATCGCCCAGACGGCGGAGGCGGCCAAGCAGGAAGACCGCGCCCAGCACGTCGTCACCAACGTCCTGGTGGACGTCAACGGCGACAAGGCCACCGTGCGCGCGTTCGTGGACCAGCTCATCGGCAGCAGCAAGACGCCGCAGGGCAAGATGGGCCCCCAGCCCACGACGACGGTCAGTTCCCTGATGCGCTACGAAGCCACCAAGACGCCGGACGGCTGGCGCCTGTCCCACATCGAGGGCGACGTCCTGTGGGCCGCGCAGGCTCCCGCCGGGCAGTGAACCCGCGGTTCTGAACAGCCGGTGGGGTGAACCACCGACTGGGGGCCCGAACTTCCGATCGGCCGCGGATCGTGTCTCGCGAGAGGCGCGGTCCGCGGCCGGTTCGTTTCCGAAAAGGACACTCCGGACATCTCGCGCGAAACCTCTCCGGTGATCGCGTTTTCCGTTCTCTACCAGGCCAAAGGCGTGCCGAACTACCCACGTGAGTAATGGTTCCGGGGCCCCGGCTGGGCGAATCTTGGCTGAATTCACCTGATCGCCCCTCGGGAGGGGATACATGGATACCAGCAGCGAGACCTGCCCCGTGGACACCGGCAGCACCGGGACCTGCCCCCTCGACATGAACGATCCGGAGCTGCTCCGCGACCCGTTCGGGGGCTACTCGCGGCTGCGCGAGGAAGGCCGCGTCGTGCGGGCCCTGTGGCCCGGCTCGACCACCCCGCTGTGGCTGTTCACCCGCTACGACGACGTCAAGGAAATGCTGGCGGACAAGCGGTTCGCGAACAACCCCGGCAGCGTGCCCGGTGCGGACGTCGAGAAGGTCCACCAGGAGCTGGTCGAGGCGCTCGGGCTCGAAGAGAAGTACATCAAGATCTTCACCAGCAGCCTGCTCGACGCCGACGGCGAGGACCACGTCCGGTTGCGCCGGCTGGTTTCGCGGGCCTTCACCGCGCGGCGCGTCAACGACCTGCGCCCCCGGGTGGAGGAGATCACCGCGCGCCTGCTGGACGACCTGGAGCGGCAGGCGGCCGTGGACGACGAGGACGGCATCGGCGTCGTCGACCTGCTCGAGTACTTCACCTACAAGCTGCCGATCAACGTCATCTGCCAGCTGATCGGCATCCCCGAGCGCTACTGGCCGCAGTGGCGGCAGTGGGGCAAGGACGCGTTCTCGCTCGTCCCCGGCGCGCAGAACGAGCCGATGCGCGGCATGGTCGACCAGATCACCGAACTGGTCGCGCTGCGCCGCGCCGAGCCCGCCGACGACCTGCTGACCGGGCTGATCAACGCGCACGACGACGACGGCGACGGGCTCACCGAGACCGAGCTGATCACCATGGTGCTGACGCTGGTGCTGGCCGGGACCGAGAACACCGCGCAGACGATCGGCAACGGCATGATCGCCCTGCTCACCCACCCCGACCAGCTGGCCGCCCTGCGCGCCGAACCCGAGCTCATGCCGGGGGCGGTGCACGAGCTGCTGCGCTGGTGCGGTGCGCTGCACAGCACGCAGTTCCGGCACGCGGTCGAGGACGTCGAGATCGCCGGCGCGAAGATCAAGCAGGGCGAGAAGACGATGGGCATGCTCGTGGCGGCCAACTACGACCCACGCCACTTCGAGGACCCGATGCGGCTCGACATCCGCCGCCAGACCGACGGCCAGCGCGAACTCCACGTCGGCTTCGGCGCCGGCCTGCACTACTGCCTGGGCGCGCACCTGGCCAAGCAGGAGTTCGAGGTCGCCTTCACCGGCCTGATCAACCGCTTCCCCGACATGGAGCTGACCGGCCCGCCGGAGAACCTCGACCGCGGCAACATGCCCGGCTCGTGGCGGCTCAAGCGCCTGCCCGTCCGCCTGAAGGGCACGCCCCAGGCCTGAGGCAAGGCGAAACCCAGGGGCCGGCGAGCAAGCTCGCCGGCCCTTTCCCGTCGTACCCAGCCGGACGACACGCGTACCCCACCGGACGACACGCGTACCCAGCCGGACGACACGCGTGAACCGGGCCCGGACGCCGTGTCGTCCATCCAGGTACGCGTGTCGTCCGTTCAGGTACGCGTGTCGTCCATCGCGGTACGTCGCGGGCGTGTGTCGCAACGCGCGAAAAGGGGCCGTGCACGGGCGAACCCGTGCACGGCCCCTTCCGGGATGATCAGTTGACGGCGCTGCCGGCGTCCACGAACACGTCGTCACCTTCGACGTGGACCCGGTAGACGTCCACCGGTTCGGTGCCCGGCGGGACGGACGGTTCGCCGGTCCGCAGGTCGAAGCACGCGCCGTGCATCCAGCACTCGATGCCCTTGTCGGTCACCTCGCCCTCCGACAGGCGCTGGAACGCGTGCGAGCACTCGTCCCGCAGGGCGTGCACCTCGTCGCCGTCGCGCACCAGCACGATCGGGACGTCTCCGACCTTCACGGCGAACGGTTTCCGGTCGTCGAGGTCGGACAGCAAGCACACCTTGGTCACATTCGGCGAACGCATGGCCTTCTCCGTTCAGGACTTCGGCGTGGCGAGGCGCACCGGGAGGTCCTTGGTCCGGGTGAAGCCCGGCCGCAGGATCCAGGGGATCTCCGAGCGCGGCACCGCGAGCGTCAGGTCCGGGAACCGGGTGTACAGCCCGCGCAGCGCGACCTCCGCCTCCAGGTAGGCGACGTGCTGGCCGAGGCAGCGGTGGATGCCCTTGCCGAAGCCGAGGTGGCTTTCGCTGCCGACGGCGAGCCGGTCGATCTTCAGCTTCTCCGGCTCCGGGAACTTCCGCGGGTCGCTGTTGGCGGCCATGATCAGCGGCACGACCGGCATCCCGCGCGGGATCACCGTGCCGCCCACCTCGATGTCCTCGGTGGCGAACCGCGGCTGGCCGAACTGGATCGGGCCGAGGCGCTGCAGCTCGCGCACCGCCTGCGGCCACAGCGTCGGGTCCGCCTTCAGCCGCGCGAGCTGGTCCGGGTGCTCGTGCAGGGCCAGCACCGAGTTGCCGATCAGGTACGTCGTTGTCTGGTGGCCGGCGGTGACCAGGCTGAACAGGATGCCGACCAGCTCGTCGTCGGTGGCGATGCCGGGGTTCTTGGCCTGCGCCTCGACGAGCGCGGTGACCATGTCGTCCTTCGGCTCGGCCCGCCGCCGCTCGATCATCGCGCGCGCCGCGACGAGCGTCTTGCGGACCTCCTCGGGCAGCCGCTTGCCGTCCAGGGTGGCCATCGCGTCACTCCACGCGCGCCACTGCGGGCGGTCCTCCGCGTCGACGCCGACCAGCTCGCAGATCACCGTGACCGGCAGCGGGTAGCAGTACGCCTCGACGAGGTCCACCGGCGTGCCGTCGCCGCCGGCCGCCTCCAGCTTGTCGAGCAGCTCGGCGGTGAGGGCCTCGACGCGGGGGCGGAACTTGCCGACCCGGTGCGCGGTGAGCGCGTAGGAGACCAGCTTGCGCAGCCGGGCGTGCTCCTCGCCGTCGGAGGCGTTGATCAGGTTCTTCAGCCAGGGGATCAGATCCTCCGGCATGTCCAAGTGCCGGAAGACGCCGTTGCGGATGTCCTCGGCGGGGGAGTCGGCCAGCGGGTTGCACTGGAACCGCTGGTCCATCAGGACCTGGCGCACGTCTTCGTAGCGGGCGGCCAGGTACATCGGCGGGCCGCCCATGAAGCCGCCGATCTGCAGCGTCGGTGCCTCGCGGACCGCCGCGTGCGCTCCCCACGGGTCGGCGACCACTTCCGGGGAGAACAGGTCGACCGGTTCGGCCGAAGTCTCGGCAGTGGTGGTCATGGTTCTTCCTTTCGTGTTGGATCCGGTAGCGCACAGTCCCTTGTGGACGCCCGCGCGGTCAGTGCGTGGCGACGAACTCCTTGAGCGTGCCGATCACGTACTCGATCATCTCCGTGGTGATCCCCGGGTAGACGCCGATCCAGAACGTCCGCTCGGTGACGATGTCGCTGTTGGTCAGCGGGCCGGCGATGCGCTGCGGCTTGCCGATGTAGGCGGGGTGGCGGGTCAGGTTGCCCGCGAACAGTCGCCGGGTGCGGATGTTGCGCGCCTCGAGGTAGTCGACGACCTCCGGGACGTCGAAGCCCGCGTCCGGTTTCACCGTGATGATGAACCCGAACCAGCTCGGGTCGCTGCCCGGCGTCGCCTCCGGCAGGATCAGCCCGGGCAGGCCGTCGAGGCCTTCGCGCAGCTGGCGCCAGTTCCGCTTGCGGGCCTCGATGAAGTCCGGCAGCTTCGCCAGCTGGCTCAGCCCGAGCGCGGCGTGGATGTCGGTGCTCTTGAGGTTGTAGCCGACCTCGGAGAAGACGTACTTGTGGTCGTAGGCCTCCGGCAGCGTGCCGAGGTGCAGCTCGAACCGCTTCAGGCAGCGGTCGTCCTCGCCGGGCTCGCACCAGCAGTCGCGGCCCCAGTCGCGGAACGACTTCGCCAGCTTGGCCAGCTTGATGTCCGAGGACAGCAGCATGCCGCCCTCACCCATGGTCAGGTGGTGGGCGGGGTAGAAGGACACCGTCGAGAACCGCCCGAAGGTGCCGGTGAGCTGCCCGTTGTACGTGGAGCCGACGGCGTCGCAGTTGTCCTCGATGAGGTGGAGGCTGTGGCGCTTGGCGATCTCGGCGATTTCGGCCACGGGGAACGGGTTTCCCAGCGTGTGCGCGATCATGATGGCGCGCGTGCGCGGTGAGATCGCGGCCTCGACCCGCTCGGCCGTCGTGTTGTACGTCCCCAGCTCGATGTCGACGAACACCGGGATCATGCCGTTCTGCAGGATCGGGTTCACCGTGGTCGGGAAGCCGGCCGCGACCGTGACGACCTCGTCGCCCGGCTTGAGCTGCTCGTCGCCCAGCGTCGGCGAGGTCAGCGTGCTCAGCGCCAGCAGGTTCGCCGACGAGCCGGAGTTCGTCAGCACCGCCTTGCGCCGCTTGAGTTTCCGGGCGAAGGAGGACTCGAACTTCGTCGCGATGGTGCCGGAGGCGATGCGCAGGTCGAGCGCGGCGGCCACCAGGGCTTCGCGGTCGGCGGCGTCGAGCACGGCCCCGGACGACAGGATCGGTGTCTGCCCCGGGATGAACGGCGCCGGCCCGGAGGTCTGGGCGTCGTGGTAGTCGCGGACCTGCGCCAGCAGGTCCGATCGGGCTGAGTCGACCATGTCGTATCGATTCCCTACGGACGAGTGCGGGTTGTCGCGGACCTTGCGCTCAAGTCACGCTAGAAGCGCTGCGATCGGGCGACATCCCCCAACGTGGTAGGGCCGTGCCGGGCGGGCGGCGGAGACTACCCGCGTTGGTGATGGCCCCGGACGGCGGCGTGGGCAAGCTGGAGCCGACCACGAGCCAGCCCTGGGAGGACGATCTTGTGAAGGTTCTTAATCTCGCCGGGGTCGCCCCGTCGACCGTGTTCAGCCACGTCCCGCTCGCGAACGCGCTGCGCAACGCCGGGCACCAGGTCATGACGACCGCGTCGGTCGACGAAATGCTCGACACGATCACCGGCGTCGGGCTGTCCGCCGTGCGCACCACCGCCGAAGGCGTGTCCCCGCGGCAGATCATCGCCGAGAGCGGCCTGACGCACGTGCCCGCGGACCCCCGGGAACGCGAGATCATGGCGGGCCGCTGGTACGCGCACATGGAGTACGTGACCCTCGACGCGCTCCTGGCGTTCAGCAAGGACTGGCGCCCGGACGTCATCATCAGCGGCATCACCTCCTACGCCGGCCCCCTGCTGGCCGCCCACCTCGGCGTGCCGTACGTGCGGCACGCCTGGGACATCCACAGCCCGCAGCTGATGGACTCGGGCGCCGTGGAGCAGCTGCGCGACCAGCTGACCGAGCTCGGCCTGACCGGCCTGCCCGAGCCCGCCATGACGATCGAGATCGCACCGCCGAGCCTGCTGCCGGCGGAAGCCGCTTCGGCACAGTCGATGCGGTGGATCCCGGGCAACTCGCAGGCCGTGGTGGAACCGTGGATGTACACCAAGGGCGCCGGCACCCGGATCGGCGTCACCGTCGGCACCGGGGTCGCGAGCTACCACCAGTACGACTTCCTGCAGGGCATCGTCGAGCAGATCGCCACGCTGGACGCCGAGGTCGTCGTCGCGGTGACCGAGGACGCCCTGCCGGAACTGCGCGAGCGGCTGAAGAACGTGCGGGCGGGCTGGATCCCGCTGGACGTCGTCGCGCCGACGTGTGACGTCCTGGTGCACCAGACCGGCGGCAGCACCATGATGACGGGCCTGGCCCACGGCGTGCCCCAGGTGCTCATCCCGGACCCCAACCAGTACCGCGCCTGCGACATGGCCCGCCGGCTCGCCGAAACCGGCGCCGCGGCCGTGCTGACGCCGGACGAAGCCACGTCCGCGGTCATCGCGAAGACGTGCGGCGAGCTGGTCGCCGACCCGTCCTACGCCGCGGCCGCGCGCGGGCTCGCCGAAGAGATCGCCGCCCTGCCGTCGCCGCACGAAGTGGCGCTGCGCATCGAGCGGCTCGTCCGGGAAGCGTCCTGACCGGAGATGGGCAGCGTCACGACCCGCAGCATGACCGTCCGGCCGCTCGCCATCGACGGCGCACACCTCGTCTCGTCCAAGTCCTTCGGTGACGGGCGCGGCGACTTCTTCGAGGTCTACCGCGAAGACGTGTTGACCGAGGCGCTCGGCTACCGGCCGCGGTTCCTGCAGACCAACGTCTCGACGTCGTGCCGCAACGTCGTCCGCGGCGTGCACGGGGCGATGACCCCGCCCGGCCTGGCCAAGTTCGTGACGTGCCTGCGGGGTTCGCTCCTCGACTTCGTCGTCGACGTGCGGACGGGCTCGCCGACGTACGGCCAGTGGGACATGATCGTGCTCAACGCCCACGGCGGCACGGCGGTGTACGTGGAGGAGGGCCTCGGCCACGCGTTCGTGGCCCTCGAGGACGACACGTGCGTCCAGTACCTGCTGTCCGACCTCTACCGGCCGGCGGAGGTGCTCACCGTGCAGCCCCTCGACCCCGAGATCGGCCTGCCGCTGAACCTGCCGGGCGAGCCGATCCTGTCCGAGCGCGACGCGGCCGCGCCGACCCTGCGGGAGGCCGGCGAGCTGGGCCTGCTGCCGCGGTACGACGAGTGCCTGGCCCTGCGGGCCGCCCGCGTCCGGCTGACCGAGGCCGCGGCCGCTTCCTGATTCCCCGCAACGCGAAAAGGCCCCGGGACCGCGGTCCCGGGGCCTTTTGCCGTGCTCAGCTCAGCTGGGTC
>NZ_JBSFNC010000206.1:0-13227 GCF_053586895.1 Amycolatopsis sp. NPDC003731
CGCGAATGACTCATCCGGGACCTCGGACGTCCCGAATGAGTCATTCGCGACGTTCGCGGCCGTGCGGATGGCGGGAACCGCCCGGCACCGGAATGCTGGTCCCGTGCCCGAACAGATCCCCGCCCTGCACGAGCTCGCCGCCCACTACGGTGTCGCCACCCGGTACGAGAACGCCGACCGGGTCTGGGTCGACGTGGCCGACGATGTCGTCGTCGCCGTTCTCGGCCAGTTCGGCGTCGATGCCACCAGTGACCAGGCCATCGCCGCCGCACTCCGCGCCGCGCGCGAAGCCCCGGCCGCCCTGCCGCCGACCATCGTCGTGCGGGAAGGCACCGGCACCGCGCTGGGCGTCGACGCCGAAGTCGTCCTCGAAGACGGGACGCGGCGGCGGGCCGACGGCCACCTGCCCGACGACCTTCCGCTCGGCTGGCACCGGGTGGTCACCGCCGACCAGGACGTCGTGCTCGCCGTCGTGCCGGCGAAGCTGCCGCAGGTGCGGCCCGCCTGGGGGTGGATGCTGCAGCTCTACGCCCTGCACTCGGCCGGCTCCTGGGGCATCGGCGACTACGCCGACCTCGCCACCTTCGCCGCCCGGTCGGCCGCCGAACTGGACGCCGGCGTCCTGCTGGTCAACCCGGTCCAGGCGATCAGCCCCGCCCACCCGATCGAGCGGTCGCCGTACTCGCCCGCGAGCCGCCGGTTCGCCAACCCCGTCTACCTGCGCGTCACCGCCACGGAGACCTTCCGGCAAGCCGATGCCGCGACCCGAGCCGCCGTCGAGTCCCTGGCCCCGGACCGCGAAGGCGAACTGATCGACTACGACGCCGTCTGGACGGCCAAGCGCGCCGCCCTCGAGCTGCTGTGGCCGCACCGGGTCGAAGACGTTCCCGAGGACATGGCGGACTTCGCCCTCTTCTGCGCCCTCGCCGAGCAGCACGGCGGCGACTGGCGGAACTGGCCGGAGGACCTCCGCGACCCGGCCGGACCGGCGACGGCGAAGGCGCGCGAAGAGCTGAAGGACCGCGTCGCCTTCCACGCCTGGCTCCAGCACCTCTGCCGGGTGCAGCTGGAAGTGGCGCGCCAAGCCGCCCGCGAGGCCGGGATGACCGTCGGGATCGTGCACGACCTGCCGGTCGGGGTGCACCCCGGTGGGGCCGACACCTGGGCGCTCAACGACGTCTTTGCCGCCGACGTGCGGGTCGGCGCGCCGCCGGACGCCTTCAACCAGCAGGGGCAGGACTGGAACCTGCCGCCGTGGCGGCCGGACAAGCTGGCCGAGGCCGGGTACGCGCCGTTCCGGGACGTCATCCGGGGCGTCCTGCGCTTCGCCGACGGCATCCGCGTCGACCACATCGCCGGCCTGTGGCGGCTCTGGTGGATCCCGCCGGGCGAGCCCGCGCATCGCGGCACGTACGTCCACTACGACGCCGAAGCGATGGTCGGCGTGCTCGCGCTCGAAGCGCACCGCGCCGGCGCCGTCGTCGTGGGGGAAGACCTCGGCACCGTCGAGGAGGTCGTCACCGAAACCATGCACGAACGGGGGATGCTCAGCTCCGCCGTGCTGTGGTTCGAGCGCGACTGGGACGCGCCCGGCCAGCCGTTCACCTCGCCGGACACCTGGGACCCGGACGCGATGGCCAGCATCTCCACGCACGACCTGCCGACGGTCGCGGGCTGGCTGCAGGGCGAGCACGTCCGGGTCCGGGCCGAGCTCGGCCTGCTGGACCGCGGGGTCGAAGCGGAGGAGAAGGCCGCCGCCGAGGAGCGCAAGGCGCTGCTGGAACTCGTTGCGCGCGAAGGGATCCCGGACGACGACCTGGTCGTCGCGCTGCACACGCTGCTCGCGCGGGCCGCGTCCCGGCTGGTGCTGACCTCGCCGGCCGACGTGGCGGGCCAGGTGCGGCAGCCGAATCTGCCCGGAACCGTCGACCAGTACCCTAACTGGCGGATTCGCCTCCCCGTCAGCGTCGACGGCTTCTTCACCGCGAAGGGAGTCCGCGCCGCGGTCGCACCGCTGGCGGCGGCCCGGCCGCTGCCCCGGTGACGACGGTAACGACCATCCCTGCGCGCGCGACCCCCGGTGGTACGCCACCGGCACGACCAAGCTCGAGGAGAAACCCAGTGCGGCCCTGGCCCGGAACGCCCTACCCGCTCGGCGCCACCTACGACGGAGTCGGGACGAACTTCGCCCTGTTCTCCGAGGTGGCCGAGCGCGTCGAACTGTGCCTGTTCGACGCCGAGGGCAAGGAGACGCGCTATGCGCTCGAAGAGGTCGACGGCTTCGTCCACCACGGCTACCTGCTCAACGTCGGCCCCGGGCAGCGCTACGGGTTCCGCGTGCACGGCCCGTACGACCCGAAGCGCGGCCTGCGCTGCAACCCGAACAAGCTGCTCATCGACCCGTACGCGAAGGCCGTCTCGCACGGCGTGAAGTGGGACGAGTCGCTGTTCGGCTACAAGTTCGACAACCCGGCCGAGCGCAACGACGACGACAGCGCCGGCCACGTGCCGTATTCGCTGGTGGCGAACCCGTTCTTCGACTGGGGCAACGACCGCCAGCCGAAGCGGCCGTACAACGAGACGGTCATCTACGAGGCCCACGTCAAGGGCATGACCGTGCATCACCCGTTCGTGCCCGAAGCGCTGCGGGGTACGTACGCCGGTCTCGCGCACCCCGCGGTCGTCGAGCACCTGCAGAAACTCGGCGTGACCGCGGTGGAACTGCTGCCGGTGCACCAGTTCGTCACCGACCACGGGCTGGCCGAGAAGGGCCTGACGAACTACTGGGGTTACAACACGATCGGGTACTTCGCGCCCCACGACTCCTACGCGGCGATGCCCGGCGAAGGCGGCCAGGTCCAGGAGTTCAAGGGCATGGTCAAGGCCTTTCACGAAGCCGGGATCGAAGTCATCCTCGACGTGGTTTACAACCACACGGCCGAGGGAAACCACCTCGGGCCGACGCTGTCGATGCGGGGCATCGACAACGAGGCCTACTACCGGCTGGTGGAGGGGGAGCCCGAGTACTACATGGACTACACCGGCACCGGCAACTCCCTCAACGTCCGCAACCCGCACACCCTGCAGCTGATCATGGATTCGCTGCGCTACTGGGTGACGGAGATGCACGTCGACGGCTTCCGGTTCGACCTCGCCTCCGCGCTGGCCCGCGAGTTCTACGACGTCGACCGGCTGTCGACGTTCTTCGACCTGGTGCAGCAGGACCCGATCGTCAGCCAGGTGAAGCTGATCGCCGAGCCGTGGGACGTCGGCCCCGGTGGCTACCAGGTCGGCAACTTCCCGCCGCTCTGGACCGAGTGGAACGGGCAGTTCCGCGACACCGTGCGCGACTTCTGGCGCGGCGAGCCGTCGACGCTGGGGGAGTTCGCGAGCCGGATCACCGGCTCGTCGGACCTCTACCAGGACGACGGCCGGCGCCCCTTCGCGTCGATCAACTTCGTCACCGCCCACGACGGCTTCACGCTGCGGGACCTGGTGTCCTACAACGAAAAGCACAACGAGGCCAACGGCGAGGACGGCCGCGACGGCGCCGACGACAACCGCTCGTGGAACTGCGGGGTCGAGGGCGAGACCGACGATCCCGAGGTGCTCGCCCTGCGCGTCCGGCAGCAGCGGAACATGCTCGCGACGCTGATGCTGTCCCAGGGCGTGCCGATGATCCTGCACGGCGACGAGTTCGGCCGCACCCAGCAGGGCAACAACAACGTCTACTGCCAGGACTCCGAACTGTCCTGGATGGACTGGGAGCTGGCCAAGGAGAACGCGGACCTGGTCAAGTTCACCGCCGGGCTGGGCGCGTTCCGGCACCGGCACCCGGTGTTCCGCCGCCGCCGGTTCTTCCAGGGCGGCCCGGTCGGCAAGGGCGACAAGCTGGGCGACATCGCCTGGTTCACCCCGGCCGGCGAGGAGATGACCGAGCAGAACTGGGACGACGGCTTCGGCAAGGCGGTCGTCGTCTTCCTCAACGGCAAGGCGATCCCCGACCTCGACCAGCGCGGGATGCACGTCGAGGACAACTCGTTCCTGCTCGCCTTCAACGCCCACTACGAGGACATCGACACCACGCTCCCGGGCAACGGCTACGGGGAGAGCTGGACCGTCGTCGTCGACACCGCGACCGGCGAGGTGGAACCCGCCGACGCGAAACCGGTCGAAGGCGGCGGCCGGCTCACCCTGCCCGCCCGGTCCCTGATCGTGCTGCAACGGACGGAGACGGAATCCGCATGACCGTGCCGGAGTCGACCTACCGGGTCCAGCTGCGCCCGGAGTTCACCTTCGCCGACGCGGCCGGCATCGCCGGCTACCTGCGCGACCTCGGCATCGGCGCGCTGTACGCGTCGCCGGTGCTGGACGCGGCCCCCGGTTCGACGCACGGCTACGACGTCGTCGACCCGACCCGCGCGCGGCCCGCGCTGGGCGGCGAGGGGGCGCGCCAGGAGCTGTCCGCGCTCCTGAAGGAGCTCGGGCTGGGCCTGGTGGTCGACATCGTGCCGAACCACATGTCGGTCGAGGTGCCGACGGCGAACCGCTGGTGGTGGGACGTCCTCGAGCACGGCCGCGACTCCGAGTACGCGTCCTTCTTCGACGTCGACTGGGAGCGCGGCCCGGTCCTGCTGCCGGTCCTCGGCGACGACGACGCCGTCGCGGAACTCTCGGTCGAGGGCGACGAGCTGGTCTACTACGACCACCGCTTCCCGATCGCCCCCGGCACCGGAACCGGAACCCCGCAAGAGGTCCACGAGCGCCAGCACTACCGCCTGATCGGCTGGCGCCGGGGCAACGCCGAGCTGACCTACCGCCGGTTCTTCGACATCACCACGCTGGCCGCGGTCCGCGTCGAAGACCCCAAGGTGTTCGCCGCGACGCACGGCGAGGTGCTGCGCTGGGTCGCCGACGGCGACGTCACCGGCCTGCGCGTCGACCACCCGGATGGCCTCGCCGATCCGGGCGGCTACTTCCGGCGGCTGCGGGAGAACGCGCCGGACGCGTGGATCGTGGCCGAGAAGATCCTGCACCCGGGCGAGCCGCTGCCGCAGAGTTGGCCGGTCGACGGCACCACCGGCTACGACGCCCTGCGCGAGATCGCCGGCGTCTTCGTCGACCCGGCGGGCGAGCCCGGCTTCACCGCGCTGGCGACCGAGCTGGGGGTGCAGACCGGCTACCACCGCGTGGAGGCCGAGGCCCGGCGCCTGGTCACCGACCGCATCCTGGTCGCCGAGGTCCGGCGGATCGCCGCGCTGCTGCCCGGCGTCGACCCCGAGCAGGCCCGGCAGGCGGTGGCCGAGACCATGATCGCCTTCCCGGTCTACCGCTCCTACCTCCCCGAAGGCGCGGCGCACTGGGCGGCGGCGATCGAGGGCGCCCGCCGGGCGCGGCCCGACCTCGCCGACGCGCTGCTCGCCCTCGACACCCACGTGCGCGAGAACCCGGAGAGCGAGCTGGCCACCCGGCTCCAGCAGACGTCCGGCATGGTCGTGGCCAAGGGCACCGAGGACACGACGTTCTACCGCTACACGCGCTTCGCGGCGCTCAACGAGGTCGGCGGCAACCCGGACCGGTTCGGCCTCGGCGTCGAGGAGTTCCACCGGCTGGCCGCCGAGCGCGAGGCCGGCTACCCGGCGGCGATGACGACGCTGACCACGCACGACACCAAGCGCTCGGAGGACACGCGCGCCCGGATGGCGGTGCTGGCCGAGGTGCCCGGCGAGTTCGCCGAGGCCGTCCGGCGGTGGACCGCGCGCCGTGGCATCGACGAGCCGTCGCTGAACCTGCTGGCCTGGCAGACCCTGGTGTCGACCTGGCCGATCGAGCCGGCGCGGCTGCGGGACTACCTCGACAAGGCGGCCAAGGAAGCCAAGCTCCGGACCAGCTGGACCGACCACGACGAGGCCTTCGAGGCCGACGTGGCCGCCTGGCCCGAGGACGTCCTGAACGACCCGGAGCTGGCCGCGGACGTCGAGGCGTTCGTCCGGCGCATCGAAGGGCCCGGGTACGCGAACTCGCTCGGCCAGAAGCTCGTCCAGCTCACCGCGCCCGGCGTCCCGGACGTCTACCAGGGCACCGAGCTGTGGGACTTCTCGCTGGTGGACCCGGACAACCGCCGCCCGGTCGACTACGTCGTCCGGCGGGAGCTCCTGGCGCGGATCGCCGAGGGCGAGCTGCCGGAGATCGACGCGTCGGGCGCGGCGAAGCTGCTGGTCGTGCACAAGGCGCTGCGGCTGCGGCGGGAGCACCCGGCGCTGTTCCGCGGCTACCGGCCGCTGCGGGCCGAGGGGCCGGCCGCCGCCCACTGCCTGGCCTACACGCGCAGCCCGGACCTCGCCGTGGCGGTGACCCGGCTCCCGGCCGGCCTCGACGCCGGCGGCGGCTGGCGCGACACCGTCCTGCCGCTGCCGCCCGGGGTCTGGACCGACGTCCTGACCGGCCGGGAGGCGACCGGTGACCTGGCCACCCTGTTCGAGCGGTACCCCGTCGCGTTGCTGGTGCGAGGAGACGCATGAAGTTCAGCGTGTGGGCCCCGGCGGCCCGCCGGGTCCGGGTGAGCGTCGACGCAGGCGTGCACGAGATGACCGAAGGTGACGGCGGCTGGTGGCACGCCGACGCCGAGGGGATCAACTACGCCTTCCTGCTCGACGACGACGAGAAGCCGCTGCCGGACCCGCGGTCGCGGTGGCAGCCGCACGGCGTCCACGCCGAGTCGCGCGTCTACGACCACGGCGAGTTCGCCTGGACCGACGACGCCTGGCACGGCCGTCAGCTGCCCGGCGCCGTCCTCTACGAGCTCCACATCGGCACGTTCACCGAGGGCGGCACCTTCGACGCGGCGATCGACCGGCTCGACCACCTCGTCGACCTCGGCATCACGCACGTCGAGCTGCTGCCGGTCAACTCCTTCGACGGCACCGCGGGCTGGGGCTACGACGGCGTCCTCTGGGGCGCGGTCCACGAGCCCTACGGCGGCCCGGACGGGTTCAAGCGGTTCGTCGACGCGGCCCACGCGCGGGGGCTGGCCGTCGTGCTCGACGTCGTCTACAACCACCTCGGCCCGTCGGGGGCCTACCTCGACAAGTTCGGGCCGTACTTCGCCGGCCAGAACGACTGGGGTCCCGGCCTCAACCTCGACGGCGCCGGCTCCGACGAGGTCCGCCGGTACGTGCTCGACAACGCGCTGAGCTGGTTCCGCGACTTCCACGTCGACGCCCTGCGCCTGGACGCCGTGCACGCGCTGCTCGACCGGCGGGCCGTTCACCTGCTCGAACAGCTCGCCACCGAGGTCGACGCGCTGTCGGCGGCGCTCAACCGGCCGCTGACCCTGATCGCCGAGTCCGACCTCAACGACCCGAGGCTGGTCACGCCCCGCGAGCGCGGCGGCTACGGCCTGCACGCCCAGTGGTCGGACGACCTCCACCACGCCCTGCACGTCAAGCTGACCGGCGAGGCGACCGGGTACTACACGGACTTCGCCGCGCCGGACGCCCTCGAGCGGGTGCTGCGCGAGGTGTTCTTCCACGCGGGCACCTGGTCGTCGTTCCGGGAGCGGACCCACGGCCGCCCGGTCGACACGCGGACCGTCCCGGGCCACCGCTTCCTCGGCTACCTGCAGAACCACGACCAGATCGGCAACCGTGCGACCGGCGACCGGCTGTCCGCGACGGTCTCGGCCGACCGGCTGGCCTGCGGGGCGGCGGTCCTGTTCTGCTCGCCGTACACGCCGATGGTGTTCATGGGGGAGGAGTGGGCGGCGAGCACGCCGTGGCAGTTCTTCGCGTCCTTCCCGGACCCGGAGCTGGCCGAGGCCGTCCGCACCGGCCGCCGTCGCGAGTTCTCGCGGCACGGCTGGGGCGAGTCGGACGTGCCGGACCCGATGGACCCGGCGACCGTCGAACGCTCGCGGCTGGATTGGACCGAACCGGAGCGTCCCGGTCACCGGGACATGCTGGCGCTCTACCGCGCGTTGATCCGGTTGCGCCGGGAACGGCCGGAGCTGGCCGACCCGTGGGTCGCGGACCTGCGCGTCGACTCGGCGCCGGACGGGTCGTGGCTGGTGCTGCACCGCGGCGGGCTGCGGCTGGCCGTCAACTTCGGCCCCGGCCCGGTGACCCTGCCGCTCGGGGCCGCGGCGTCGCTGCTGACCTGGGGAGAGGCCACCGTGGACGGTGGGGCCGCGCACCTGCCCCCGGACACCTTCGTGATCGCCCGGTCGGCGGTTGCCTCCGGGTAACTCCTCTGCCATGACGCGCACGGACCGCTGATTGTCTGGGACGATTCAGGAATGGCCACACGACCCTCCGCCGACCACGTCCTCGCCGGCCGCCCCTTCCCGCTCGGAGCCCACCCCGAGGCCGGCGGGGTGCGGTTCGCGATCACGTCCGCCGTCGCGGACGCCGTCGAGCTGTGCCTGATCGACGCCGACGGGTCGGAACGCCGGATCGCGCTCACCGAGCGCACCTTCGGCGTCTGGCACGGCCTGGTGCCCGGGGTGACGCCGGGGCAGCGCTACGGCTACCGGATCCACGGCCCGTACGACCCGGCCCGCGGCCTGCGGTGCAACCCGCACAAGCTGCTCGTCGACCCGTACGCCCGGCAGATCACCGGCGGGCTGACCGACCTCGCCGCGGCCCAGGGCTTCACCGGCGACCCCGAGCGCGGGCCGATGTCCACTGTGGACTCCCTGGGCAGCGTGCCGCTGTCGGTGGTCACCTCGCCGGGCGGGCCGGACACCGGGATCAAGCCGGAGGTGCCGTTCGAGGAGGCGGTGGTCTACGAACTGCACGTCAAGGGCTTCACGCGGCAGCACCCGTTCATCCCGGAGGCGCTGCGCGGCACCTACCTCGGCCTGGCCCACCCGGTGGCGATCGAGTACCTGACGCGCCTCGGCGTCACCTCGGTCGAGCTGCTGCCGGTGCACGCGTTCCTCGACGAGCCGTCGCTGATCCGCGCCGGGCGGCACAACTACTGGGGTTACTCGCCGCTGGGCTTCTTCGCCCCGCACGCCGGGTACGCCAGCGAGCCCGGCCACGAGGTCGAGGAGTTCCGGCTGATGGTGGCCGCCCTGCACGCGGCCGGCATCGAGGTGATCCTCGACGTCGTGTTCAACCACACCTGCGAGGGCGGGCCGGACGGGCCGACGCTGAGCTTCCGCGGGCTGAACGCGCCGGTGTACTACCTGCACACCGAGCGCGGGCACATGGCCGACATCACCGGCTGCGGCAACACCCTGGAGGCCGGCTCGCCGACGGTGGTCCGGCTGGTGACGGACTCGCTGCGGTACTGGACGCAGGAGATGGGCGTCGACGGCTTCCGGTTCGACCTCGCCAGCACCCTCGGCCGGCCGCGCGGGGGAGCGTTCGACCCGGCGTCGACGCTGCTGACGGCGATCACCACCGACCCGGTGCTCTCGCGGTGCAAGCTGATCGCCGAGCCGTGGGACGCGACCGGCGAGGGCTACCGCGTCGGCGGCTTCGGGGCCCAGTGGGCCGAGTGGAACGGCCGCTACCGCGACACCGTGCGTGACTTCTGGCGCGGCGCGACCGGCGTCCGCGACCTCGCCTACCGGCTGTCCGGTTCGTCGGACCTGTACGACCACAACCTGCGCCGGCCGTGGCAGTCGATCAACTTCGTCACCGCGCACGACGGCTTCACGCTGCGGGATCTGGTGTCCTACAACGAAAAGCACAACGAGGGCAACGGCGAGGACAACCGCGACGGCACCAACGACAACCGCTCGTGGAACCACGGTGCCGAGGGGGAGAGCGCCGACCCGGCGATCCGCGCGCTGCGCACCCGGCAGGCCCGGAACATGTTCGCCACGCTGCTGCTGTCCACCGGCACCCCGATGCTGACCATGGGCGACGAGTTCTGGCGGACGCAGCGCGGCAACAACAACGCGTACTGCCTCGACGACGAGACGTCGTGGTTCGACTGGACGCCGGACACCCCCGAGGCCGAGGCCATGCTCGCATTCGCCCGCCGGGTGGTGCGGCTGCGCGCGAACAGCCCGGCGCTGCGGCAGCCGGAGTTCTTCGAGGGCCGGACCACGCCGACCGGCAAGCCGGACCTGGTCTGGTTCCGCCCGGACGGCGAGGAGTTCGGCGAAAGCGACTGGTTCGAGGACCGCCACACGCTCGGCATGTGGATCGACGGCTCGAACAGCCAGGCCCGCAACCGCGAGGGCGAGCTGGTGCCCGACCACTCGTGGCTGCTCTGGCTGCACGCCGGCGACGCCCCGGCCGAGGTGATCCTCCCGGGCCGCGAGTACGGCGAGACGTTCAAGCCGACCCTCGACACGAGCACCGCCGACGGCAGCCCGGCCAACCCGGGCACCTTGGAGGCCAAGAGCCGGGTCACCCTCCAGTCCCGCTCCCTCCTCCTGCTCCGCGCCCCCCGCCTCGCCGCCGAACCCCACCCCGAGCCCTACTGACCCGTACGAAAGGGTCGACACGCGTGATCAGAAGGTCGACACACGTGATTGAAGGGTCGACACGGCGGCCGTGCCCGTGTCGACCCTTCAATCACGCGAGTTGACTCCCCAATCACGCGAGTTGACTCCTCAAGCACGGCCCGGATCGTCCATTCGGGTACGGGTCTTGGCCGTTCGGGTTCGCGTGTCGTTCGCGGGCCGGCTTAACCTGCCGGACATCCGCTGGAAATTCGTTGCGGCGAAAGCGTTTCGGTCGGTGAGGGCTGGGTACATGCCTAAAGAACCCTGCCTCGTGGGCGCTTGATCGAGTCAGGCAGACTGTCGCCGTCTGCGTCCAACCGACACATCGAAGGGCGTTGCCCATGACCGGCCGGCTCGGCATCGACGACGTCTCCCCCAGCGTGAGCTGCGGCCGGTATCCGGCCAAAGCCGTTGTGGGGGAACACATCCCGGTCTTCGCGACCGTCTGGCGCGAGGGCCACGACGCCGTCGCGGCGACCGTCGCGTGGCGTGGCCCGGAAGACCGGCTGACCCGCCAGACGCGGATGGTGCCGCGCGGTCCCGACCACCCCGACGAGTTCGCCGCGGTGATCGCGCCGGACACCACCGGGATGTGGACGTTCCGGATCGACGCCTGGAGCGACCCCTGGGCGACGTGGGAGCACGCCGTCGAGGTGAAGGTCGCCGCCGGGCAGGGTCCCGAAGACCTCGCCAACGACCTCGAGAACGGCGCCCGCCTGATCGAGCGCGTCTCCCGCCGCCCGGACCGCCGCGGCGAGAAGGCGCTCCTGACCGGTGCGGTGAAGGCCCTGCGCGACGAGGAGCGCAGCCTCGCCGAGCGCGTCGGGCCCGCCTTGTCGCCCGAGGTCCGCCAGGTCATGCACGAGTTCCCGGTGCGGGAGCTGATCACCAAGGGCAAGCCGCACAAGGTGTGGGTCGACCGCCGCCGCGCCGCGTACGGCTCCTGGTACGAGCTGTTCCCCCGCTCGACCGGTGGCCTCGACGCCGAGGGCAAGCCGGTGCACGGCACCTTCGCCACCGCCGCGACCGCGCTCGACCGCGTCGCGAAAATGGGCTTCGACGTCGTCTACCTCCCCCCGATTCACCCGATCGGGCGAGTGAACCGCAAGGGACCCAACAACACCCTCGACGCCAAGCCGGAGGACGTCGGCTCGCCGTGGGCGATCGGCGCCGACGAGGGCGGCCACGACTCGATCCACCCCGAGCTGGGCACCTTCGAGGACTTCGACGCCTTCGTCGCCCGCGCGGACGAGCTCGGCATGGAGGTGGCGCTCGACTTCGCGCTGCAGGCCGCGCCCGACCACCCGTGGGTCCTGAAGAACCCCGAGTTCTTCACCACCCGCCCGGACGGCTCCATCGCCTACGCGGAGAACCCGCCGAAGAAGTACCAGGACATCTACCCGATCAACTTCGACAACGACCCCAAGGCCGTCTACGAAGAGATGCTGCGGGTGATCACGGTCTGGATCGACCACGGGGTGAAGATCTTCCGGGTCGACAACCCGCACACCAAGCCGCCGGACTTCTGGGCCTGGCTGATCCAGTCGGTCAAGGACGCCCACCCGGACGTGCTGTTCCTGGCCGAGGCGTTCACCCGCCCGGCGCGCCTGTGGGGCCTGGCCCGGCTCGGCTTCACTCAGAGCTACACCTACTTCACCTGGCGCACCGGCAAGCAGGAACTGATCGACTTCGCCATCGACCTGCGGGAACACTGGAACGAGGGCCGGCCGAACCTGTTCGTCAACACGCCGGACATCCTCCACGAGTCGCTGCAGCGCGGCGGCCCGGGCATGTTCGCGCTGCGGGCGGCGCTGGCGGCGACGATCTCGCCGACCTGGGGCGTCTACTCCGGCTACGAGCTGTTCGAGCACGTCCCGGTCCGCGAAGGCAGCGAGGAGTACCTCGACTCCGAGAAGTACCAGCTGCGTCCGCGCGATTTCGAGCGCGCGCTCGCCGAAGGGCGTTCACTGGAGCCATGGCTGGCGAAGCTGAACGCCGTCCGGCGCGCGCACCCGGCACTGCAGCAGATGCGCACCCTGCACTTCCACCACATCGACAACGACGCGTTGCTGGCCTACTCCAAACAGGACCCGGCCACCGGCGACACCGTGGTCACGGTCGTCACCCTCGACCCGTACGGGCCCCAGGAGGGCACGCTCTGGCTCGACACCGGCGCGCTCGGCTTCGAAGCGCACGAACGGCTGATCGCCCACGACGAGGTCACCGGCGACACCTGGGACTGGGGCCCGGCGAACTACGTCCGCCTCGAACCCTGGCGGGCGGTGGCCCACGTGGTGTCGGTGCGGCGGCGGCTGGCCGGCTGAGAACGGAAGGACAGGAACCCGAGGGACTGAGGTGGAACAGATGGCGGATGAGGCCCGGCCCGACGCGGCGTTGGGGCTGGAGGGCGTGCCGCACACCGGCGAGGCGATGACCGCCGACGGCATGCTCGTGGAACCACAGGCCGGGGACTTCCGGTCGGCGCAGCAGGCGCCGAGCAACCCCGAGTGGTTCAAGGGCGCGGTGTTCTACGAAGTGCTGGTGCGCGCGTTCGCCGACTCGAACGGCGACGGCACCGGCGACCTGCGCGGCCTGGCCGGGCGGCTCGACTACCTGGCCTGGCTGGGCATCGACTGCCTGTGGCTGCCGCCGTTCTACGCCTCGCCGCTGCGCGACGGCGGGTACGACATCAGCGACTTCCGCGCGGTGCTGCCGGAGTTCGGCAGCGTCGAGGACTTCGTCTTCCTGCTCAACGAAGCGCACCG